>JBGCFJ010000670.1:0-7248 GCA_045106885.1 Saprospiraceae bacterium | reverse complement strand
GAACTGGGCCAGGGACACCTTTACAGGCCAACCCCCAATATAGTACATCTGTATAATTAGCCACCCCATCATTATTAAAATCTCCAGGCCAGACTAGGTCTGTACTTGCACAGCTTCCTGCACCAGTTTCACAAAAAGTATCAAAATCTCCTCCATTTGGTAAGTTGGGGTTGTCAGAAAAATCATAAGCTGTTATATCACAAAAATGTTTAAAACTTGATGGGAAACAACCACTTAATTGATTATTGTTAAGTATCAAATAATTTAAATTAGATAAATCGCTAATTGTTGATGGGATGGAGCCTGTAAGTTGATTGTCATTAAGATAAAGTAATTCCAATTTTTTTAACATTCCTACTTCTACAGGAATATTATCCGTTAATTGATTACCCTGTAAGAGCAGATACTTTAGTATTTTCAAATTGCCAATATTAGATGGAATAGGCCCAGATAATTGGTTAGTACCGAGACTAAGCATTTGCAGGTTTGATAAATCCCCAATGCTCGCTGGAATACTATCAGTTAACTGATTAGTACCAATACGAAGCTCGGTTAAATTTTTCAGCTCCCCTATGTTAGTTGGAATCTTACCCGTTAGTTGGTTAAAAGAAAGCTCAAGTCGTCTTAATTTGGTAAGCTGTGTAATTTCCGTAGGTATACTTCCCATTAAGTCATTATTAGACAAGACGAGTATTTGTAGTTCCCTAAGTTTGCCAATTTCCAAAGGAATACTATTACTTAATTCGTTATTATGTAAATTAAGTCGCTCTAATTGCTTTAGGTTACTAATTGTTGGTGAAATACTTCCTGTAAAACTATTATTTAACAGATACAAGGTGTGCAAATTGGTAAGATTATAAATTTCAATTGGAATATCACCAATTAATTGATTATTAGCAAGATTGAGTATTTGAAGGGTTAATAAATTTCCAATACTTGATGGAATAGTACCTATTAATTGGTTACTATTCAATTCTATAGCTATAACACAACCGCTACTATTTGTACGGATACCATGCCAAGTGCTTAAAGGCGCATTTAAATTCCAAGTTGTCGTCCAATTAGGGCCATTAGTGGCATTGAAGAAGTCAACTAAGGCAAGAGAATCCATTGCGTTATCACAGGTAATACAACTGCCTATTTGGTTCGTGCAGAAAGTAGAAAAATTTCCATTACCTGGTAAGTCAGGATTATTAGAAAAATCCACAGTAATGGTACAAAAATTAGTTAATGTGCTAGGAAAACAACCATTCAGTTGATTATTTTGGACTTCTATACTTTCTAAAGCTGTAAGATGTGCAAGGTTTTCTGGAATAGTTCCCTCCAATCCATTATTAGCAAGATTAATTCCTGAAACACAGCCGTCGTCATTTGTCGTAATCCCATACCATGTATCAATTGATGTCTCTAAATCCCAAGTATTTAACCAGTTCTCCCCCGCTGTATTCAAATATAATTCAACTAAGGTTAAAGAATCTGTATTGCTAGAGCAAGCACAAAGTCCAGTTCTAGTTTCACAAAAATCTATGAAATAACCACTATTTGGAAGGTTAGGATTATCGGAGAAGTTATAATTAATTCCACAAAAAGAAGCCAATTGAGGAGAAAAACAGCCACTTAACTGGTTCTTATGAAGTAATAAGCGTTCCAAAACATCTAAGTTACCAAGTTCAGGAGGAATACTTCCCGTTAACTCATTATGGCTAAGTAATAAATCTTTTATTTGAGTTAGCTTGCTTAACTCAGAAGGGATATTGCCGGTAAGCTTATTATTGCTCAATGAAAGCTGCTTTAGGTTTGTAAGCTTCCCCAGTTCAGAGGGAATTTCCCCCATTAGTTCATTGGTAACTAAAGATAAGGATTCTAAACAGGTCATATCTCCTATTTCTTTTGGAATACTACCATTAAGTAGATTCCGACCAAGAGAGAGATAAGTTAAATTGGTCAGTTTACCTATTTTAAAAGGAATACTACCAGTTAGTTGGTTACTATTCAAATGAATACTTTTTGCTTTACTTAAATTGGCTATTTCTTCTGGTATATTTCCTATTAATTGATTATTAGATAAATGAAGTTCCCTTAAATTCTCTAAATTCCCAAGTTCAGATGGAAGTGTACCTGTTAATTGGTTATGATAAAGAGAAAGTTTTAATAAATTAAAAAGATTACCAATTTGGGGAGGAATACTACCTGTTAATTGATTGACCGCTAGAAAAAGCTCTTTTAAATGAGTAAGGTTGCCAATCTCGGCAGGAATGCTACCTGTTAATTGATTGCTTACAAGAGTAATATTAGTTACACAGCCAGTTTCATTCGTTGTTATACCATGCCAAGTATTCATAGGCTGATTCAAATCCCAAGAGATTGTCCAATTAGGTCCATCAGTTGCATTATACAATTCCACTAAAGCTAAACTATCTGTATAAGCACAGGAAAGGTTTTCAATAGCACAGCCTCCCAATAATTTACAGACATTTAATCGCCCATTACTAACCGTTTTATTCGTTAAAGCCGCTATTACATCTACCGAACTTAACAAATCACTTTTAATTATGGCGTTTGTTTTGTTTGGGTTTTGCCCCAGTAAAAGCGCACAAGCACCTGTTACATGAGGAGCCGCCATAGAAGTACCACTAATAGTAGTATAAGAATTATTGGGAAAACAGGATAGAATCTGACTACCTGGAGCTGCCAAATCAACGGTGTTAGCTCCATAATTAGAGAAAGAGGACAAGGAATCTTGATGATTGGTACTAGCTACTGAAATAATATTTGGTAAATTATAGGCAGCAGGATAAATAGGTAATTGGTCTGCATTTTCGCCATTATTACCCGCAGCAGCTATAAATAAATGGTTTTGGTTGGCTGCTTGCTGAATGGCAGCATATAAAGCAGGATCATAAGCATTTCCTCCCCAACTATTATTACTGATATGCATATTCGCCGCTACTGCGTAGTTAATAGCAGCTATCGCATTGGCAGTAGTTCCCAACATATCCACATCTAAAAACTTTAGTGCTGCCATTTGAACATCCCAAGTTATCCCTGCTATTCCTATTCCATTATTTCCTTTTGCTCCAATAACGCCCGCTGCATGGGTACCATGAAAATTATCGTCGTAAGGGTCATTATCGTTGTTTACAAAATCCCAGCCTATAAAATCATCTACATATCCATTACCATCATCGTCTATATTATTTTCATCACCAGGGTCAAGCACCCATTCAATTCCATTCCATTCTAAAACTTGCCCATCCCCGTCGGCATCTTCTCCAAGGTTTTGCCAAATATTCTCCACTAAATCGGGATGTTTCCAATCTATGCCTGCATCAATAATCGCCACCTTTACATTAGGGCTTTTTCTTTGGATATCCCAAGCATTAATCATTCCTACATCGGCCCCTATACTACCTCCTGTTTGACCAATATTAGCCATATTCCACTGATTATCAAATTGAAAATCATTCGGGATAAATGCATTTGCCGAATAGATGTAGTTTGGTGATATAAATTCGATGTTAGGATAATCTTGGTATTTTTTGATAAGGTCTAATACATTTACATCTGCTGGTATCGACCAAACCTCAATATTTACATTTTTGAAATATTGGGTCTGAATAGCTTTCAATGATTGACTTAAATTGCTTATTTCTGCGGCAGAGGTTCTAGCCTTCCATTTCACTAATACTTCTTGAGGTACGTAACTCAAAGATTGACTAAATAAAAAGGAGGATAAAAGGCACAAGTAAAATAATAATAAGCACTTATAAGCAGTACTAGCCATAATCAATTTTTTAAAAAAATGATACTATTCATTAATAAGATACACCTTTGTTAAGGAAAATTATTTTTTGTAAAAATATATTTTATTATTATAAATAATAATTACCTTTATTTATAAAAACAAAGGTAAACCTATACCTATTTAAAATATATACAACTTATAATCAATATTTTATGCTTCCAAAAAGTATTAAAAAAACAAAAAAATATTTTTTAATTGAACTCTTAGAATCTTTTTCTAAGACTGAAATAAATCATTTTAGCCACTTTATAGCAAGTACTTATTTCAATACAGACCAATGGATTATAAAATTACTAGATGCATTGAGACAGCATGTAATTGGTAAGCATCCCTACGATGACTTAGCACAAACTAAGGTGTATCAGACCATTTTTTGTGACCTCAATATACCCGAAGCATTACTTGATAAAAAGCAAAAGAAATTATTAGGAGCGAAAATGAGTGTACTTACTAAATTAGCTAAACGATTTTTAGCTATTGAGGCTTTAGCCACAACACCTGCTTGTGACAATGAACTTTTGATGACACAATTTTATAATAAAAAGCAGTTTCGATTATTTACTCAACTTTATAAAAAAAAACAAAGGTATTTAAAGGAAGAAAAGGTAAAAGGTATTGATTATTATGCCCTTGCTTTTCAAGTAGAGAAAGGGTACTTAAATCATCTTCACCAAACAGGTGATTTACTTAATCAAGATAATTTTTCAGCACTAAATAATAGCTTAGACCTGCAATATTTACTAAATAAATTAAAAATCTATGTGACTATGCTTTCTGTAAAAAATGCTACTAAAAAGGTATATGATTTCACATTTATGGAAAGTATCATCACTCTAGGAAAGGTATCCACTTATGCTAATCACCCTTTAATCATTACTTATCTAGCGGTCATTAAACTAATAAAAACTAACATAGCCACTAATTATTTTTATCTACTCAAGGTATTAGACCAATATAAATTAAGTATTCCCAAAAGCAGTTTGATAGATTTTTATAATGTAGCGGGTAATTTTTGTATTCGTCAAATTGTAGCAGGTAAAAATGACTTTAATAGGGAATTATTTAATTTATATCAAAATATGCATCGGGAAAACTTACTGTTAGAAGGTCAATTTATGCAAGCTGTTAAGATTAAAAGTGTAGTCACGATAGCTTGTAAAGTAAGGGAGTTTAACTGGGCTAATATGGCAGTCAATCACTACTGTCCTTTTGTGAATAAAACTGTACAGAAAAGTGTCTATCATTTTAATCTTGGTATTATTGATTTTTATCAACATCATTATAAAGAAGCAATTCATCATTTCATTAGAGTAGAGAAAGTTAATCTAGCCTATGATTTAGATTGTAAACTCCTTCTTTTACAGGCTTATTATCTGATGGATAAACACTATGATGAACGAACTATGCAAATATTCCGTTCTACTGGAAATTTCATTTACACTCATAAAACAATGCCTACTACTTCCAAAAAAAGTTATAAAAATTTTATTTTAATATTAACGAACCTCTATCAGGTACGGCATCGAATGGGAAAAAGAACTATCGAACTTGTCCATAAAAAATTGGAGGATATGGACGTTGTTTTAGCTAGACAGTGGTTATCAACACAAATAGAGGTAATATTGAAAGCATCGAGGAAGTAAGCTAGTTCGGTTTTTGTTAATCAATAAATTCCTCCCCCCTTTACACTTCCCTCAATTTCCATTATTTTTGCCAACGGCTTTTTCCCTTATCAGAAATAGCCACCAATAAAATAACATTAATAACTTCTAATAACTGTTAACTAATGGGTAGAGCGTTTGAATTTCGGAAAGAAAGAAAAATGAAACGTTGGTCTAAAATGGCCAAGGTATTTAGTCGAATTGGAAAAGATATTGTCATTGCTATTAAAGCGGGGGGAACAGACCCTGACACCAATGCTCGATTGAGAGCGGTAATGCAGAATGCGAAAGCAGCGAATGTACCGAAAGATTTGATTGAAAGAGCAATTAAAAAAGCAAAAGATAAAGATACTTCTGATTATAAAGAAATCACTTTTGAAGGCTATGCACCACATGGCATTGCTATTTTTATTGAAGCGGCAACGGATAATAACCAACGAACGGTTGCCAACGTTCGGAGTTATTTCAATAAATGTAATGGTAGTATGGGCACAACTGGTTCGGTTGGGTATATGTTTGACCACCAATGTCACTTCAAAATTAATAAAGGAGACATTGACCCAGAAGAATTAGAATTAGAATTGATTGACCATGGCGCAGAAGAAATTTTTGTGGAGCAACCAGAAGAAGATGCGGAAGACCAAGAAGCAAAAATTTTGATTTACGGGGAGTTTAGTAGTTTTGGCGGCATTCAAGGCGCTTTGGAAGAAATGGGCCACGAAATTATTTCTTCTGGTTTTGAACGAATTCCTAATATAACTAAGACCATAAATGGTGATGCTATCGCTGAGGTAGAAAAGTTATTAGAACGACTGGAAAATGACGACGATGTCCAGTCTGTTTTTCATACGATGATAGAGGGGTAAACGGTACACGGTTGACGGTACACGGTTGACAGTCGAAACGTCAACCGTTTACCGTGAACCAATAACCGTACACCGTTATATATCTATCCGCTCAAATTCTTTCCTCTCCAAAATCTCCGTCGGCAAAGCTGCCAAAATTTCCTTTGCTAAAGCCGTTACAAATCGCTTTTTCACAAAATCTCGATGGCTTACGATGCTGACTTCTCTTGCTGGAGCTGGGGGTTGGAAGGGCATTAATTTTTTTCGATTTTCAGGGGTTAAATACCGAGTCGATAATTCGGGTAAAATCGTTGCCCCTTGCTGATTTTCTACCAATTGCCGAAGCGTTTCAATACTTCCTGCGGCATATTCTAACTGTAAATCTTCTTTTTTTCGCAGTTCACATAAATTGAGAATTTGGGACCGAAAACAATGCCCTTCTTCTAATAACCACAAATCATTTAAGTTTAAATCTTCGGGTAACAGGTATTTTTTATCGTATTCATGGGAGGAATAAATCATAAAGGTTTCATAGAAAAGCGTGCGTTCTTCAATATATTTATGATTCAACGGCGTTACTAAAATCCCTACATCAATCTCCCCTTTTTCTAATTTATCTATGATATTTTCGGTCGTATACTCCGCTATTTTCAAGTGAATTAAGGGGTAATTTTTTAAAAAAGATTTAATAAAGAGGGGTAATAAATAAGGGGCTAAAGTCGGAATAATGCCTAACCTCAAATTACCTTCTATTACATTTTTATAACTGGCTACTACTTCCCCTATTTTTCTACTTTCTACTAATGTTTTACTTGCCTGTTCAATGACTTTAATCCCTGCCTCTGTTGGTATAACTGGTTTTTTACTACGGTCAAATATTTTGACATCCAATTCTTCCTCCAATTTCTGAATCATCATGCTCAGGGTCGGTTGGGTC
>JBGCFJ010000067.1:0-2532 GCA_045106885.1 Saprospiraceae bacterium | reverse complement strand
ATAATTGGCTTAGCAACAGCAGTGGTGGTTACTTGCTTAGGTGTGGACGCACCGAGTTGTTTGATATTATAGACATAATGCCACCAAAAAAAGACACTCCAAAGTATAAAGGGCAGTAAATATATATAAGCTTTTCTCATAGTTTCTACTTCTTTTGGAAAAGTTTATGTGATGGAATAATGCTAATAATTTTTTAGCATTTTTAAATAATTAATAGTCAATCTGAAAATTTGGCGATTCAAATATAAAGATATATGTTATTAATTATCTTAATACGTAAACTGTTTAAAAGAAGTTGATTTTTTTGTGTGTAGTTTTGAATTTCATTTAAAAAATAATGAAATTAGGTATTAAAAAGAAAAATAAAGCTCATTTAATGGGCTAATAACAATATTTTTTAAGTATCAGCTCAAACTTAGTAAAAATTACTTGAAAAAGTAAGTCATTTGTAATTATATTGCTGACTATAAAGAAATTTTAGATTTTGTCTAACCTTACAATTCAGTACCTAAGCATAATTAAACGCCATTTTTGAGGAAGCTATTTTTTCGTTATGTGAGATGAATAAACGTTGTTTGTGAATCGCTTTTCGGACAGAATACTTCGAGAATTACTCATAAAATGTTTCGATTATTTAATAGTAGGTGCTTATCCCTCCAATTTGAATTTATTGGGTTTCTTATCTTTTTATTACTACGAGAACTACAAACTATTTTAATTTAAACAAATGTGGGAAATTATTTTTTGGGCTGGTATGGCTATCGTGTTTTATAATTTTATTGGCTATGGGGTAATAGCTTATATTTTTGTAAAACTTAAACAACTTTTTAAACAAACTGATACTGTTAATCTTATTGAAAATTATGAACCTGAAGTAACCTTTGTTATTCCTGCTTATAATGAGGAAAGATGGATAGCTGATAAAATTGCGAACTCCCTCGCATTAGAATATCCCAAAGAAAAATTACATTTTTTACTGGTAACCGACGGCTCGAATGATGGTACAATGGACATTATTGATAACTATCAGGTACCAGAAGGTGTTTCTTTTCGCCATTATTATCAACCTGGACGAAATGGGAAAATTGCAGCAGTAGAACGGATTATGCCTGAAATTAAAACGCCGATTTCTGTGTTTACTGATGCAAATGCTATGGTCAATAAGGAAGCGATTAGAAATATCGTTAAGCATTTTGCGAGCCCAAAAGTAGGTGCTGTTTCTGGAGAGAAGCGAATTTACCAAGAAGCAACAGGAGATGCTACTGCTGCGGGAGAAGGTATTTATTGGAAGTATGAATCTTTTATGAAGCATCTTGATTCCCAATTCTACTCTGTAATTGGAGCTGCGGGAGAATTATTTGCCATTAGAACAGAATTATCTCCAGAGATTCCAAGGGATAGTATCATTGAAGATTTTTTCTTAACCATGACCATTGCTGCAGAAGGCTACCGAATAGCTTATGCGCCTGATGCTTATGCGATGGAAAGCCAGTCTGCCTCTGTCAAAGAAGAATTAAAGCGAAAAATTAGAATCGCCGCAGGTGGATTTCAATCGGTTACTAGATTATCTCGATTGTTCAACGTTTTTAAATATGGTCGACTTTCTTTTCAATTTATTTCTCGCCGAGTTTTTAGATGGATAGTTGTCCCCATTACTTTGCCTACTATTTTGGTAGCAAATATAATGTTAGCACAACAAGGGAATCCACTTTATCAAACCTTACTTTTCTTACAAATCGGTTTTTATGCACTAGCACTAATCGGCTATTTATTAGAAAAACGAAAATTGAGATTAAAAGCTTTATTTGTGCCTTATTATTTCTGTGTAATGCATTACGCCGTATACCGAGGCTTTTTCCGTTTCTTGAAAGGCAATCAATCTGTATTGTGGGAACGGGCGAAGAGAGCTTAATAGTTGCTGGTTGCTAGATGCTGGTTGAGTAGCCTTAACGGACTCCTACTCAGACCAGAGGTCTAAGCTACAGCTACCCGTCTAAGATTGGACACTCAAGTTTAGGGCAGACAACGGAAAATCTATATTTTCCGACGCTTGGAGCAGCGAATATAGATTCGCTGTTGTCGAAAAGGTCCAAGCTTAGACGGATAGCCTAAGCTACGAACGGTAATTTGAGATGCGCCCACTATTGAGTTTGAATTTGAAATCGTTAATGAATTATCTAACCAGTTCTATTGTCACAACCAGCAACTAGCAACCAACAACCACAAAATCACTAGCCTATTACTTATAAATCCTGCCCTTATAAATAATTTTCCCCATCAAAAACACCTGTTGAGTATCGTAGTTTACCAATAAATCAAAGTCATTTTGGATATAATATTTTGACTAAAATAGAGTTTTAGCGAATATTCGCTATAGATTTGTTAATATCTTTAGTTAATTTAGGTGTAGAATTAAATAGATAGCCAGATTGAAAATTGATACTCACATGTCGGACACCTCCAAAGGTGTCCGACACGTTCGACCAACCATTTATCAGTTTTTTAGCTGACGCTCTATACTTTTCCAAGTAA
>JBGCFJ010000669.1:0-2859 GCA_045106885.1 Saprospiraceae bacterium | reverse complement strand
GCAGTAATGTCTATTCTTTCCAAAGATTCGATGTTCATAGCAACTGCTGACAATAGTTTTCCAGCTGGTATTTCTTCCGATAATCGTTTAGGACCGCTGACTTCTTTTTCAATTTTGTCGAGTCTTTTCATGGTATGTTCTGGGAAAAGCTCGCCCATTTTTCCACCAGCCATTCCGCTGGGAAAATCATTATCATCGTATAGAATCACCTGCATATCCAATTCCTCTGCCGTGTTGAGTACGTCTTGAAAGCGGTTGATATATGCTGCGGAAAGAAACTTTGGAGAGGTGCCTGGTCTGCCATTTTTCTTTGGGGCTAGTGGCAACACACTAATGCCTGAAAAACCTCCTAGTTCTTTGGCATCTTTCATTTGTTGCTGGATTCCTTGGGTTGTCAATTCACCGTTGATGTGCCAAAAGGGCATGGGTTTAAATTCATTGGGCGGGTTTTTAAATTGATTTTCGAAGTTGGAGGAGCAACCGATTATTAGTAATACTATGCTCAAATAAAGCCAATATAATTTTTGCATCTGTTAGGTTATTTTTATGCCACATTATTCAAGCCAAATAGAAAACAACACTGTTCTTTACTCTTTTAATAATTGCACCTCTTTTTTCGAACGCTGAACAGACCCATTGTCACCTAGGAGATATATTTTCCTAAAATATGTTCCTGATTCCTTTTCTGCTACAATCATTCTTGCATCTGGGTGGGGATTATCGATAAGGGAAGATATGGCGAAACCAGAATTATTTCTATGTAGAAGAACAGCACCTTTTTTAAAAGTATCTCCTGCATCAAAACTATCCCATCTACTTATCTCTCCAGCTCCAGAATCATCTAAATAAATATTCACATTATTGTTTGAATTCACTTCTATATCTCCACCTCCTACGGGAAGTTGGGCGTTTTTACTTTGCACCCATTCGACTCCATTCCATCGAAAATGATGTAAGCTTTTTGGAGCACTTCTTCGCTTGCCTGTATCTGCTCCAACTCTTATACAAACATGAGGATTACCATCTAGATTTAAGTCTGCGACTCCTTGAAAAGTCCAATCACTACCAGTCTTTGTAACTAATGCTTTTTCGTCCGCTTCTTCTCTGATTAAAGGCATATTAAGTGATTCCCCTTTTACATTTTTCCAGGTATCAGTTTTTGTGTCCATAACCATGTAATAAACATTGTGTCTCTCTGGAATATGCCCACGTTTGTCTTGATTGTTTCTTGCATCTCTACAAAGGTGATAATCAAAAACAACAATTAAATCGTCTCCTTTTCCTTTGGTAATCCAAGGATACCAGGAGTCTTCTGCCTGCATATCTGTTCTGCGCTTATGTTTTAAAAAGGAAACGGGTTCGTTGAAAGTACGGCCATTGTCGGTTGATTTTTGATAGACCCAATTACTTCTATGCGCACCATGGCGATAGAACAAGTATATATCCCCATTATCCATTTTAATGAACTGATTGTAAGTGCCAAAAACGGATATATTATTAAGCGTTTCCCAACTGGAAATATCCAACGGTTTTTTGGAAACCGCGTGTAGATTTTTTCCATAGTGGTGATTACCTAGCTTATTTTCTCCATGCTTTCGCATACCGCCATGACCACCAAATGCTATATGGATATATCCAGCATCATCAATAATTATAGAGGGTTTCCCATGGTTATCTATCTTCTTTTTCCTATTAGGGTCTTTGCCCATCTCGCTCACCCCTGCTTTGAAGGGTCCTTTCCATTCATCTGTTTGATGATTATACGATGCCACATACGGGTCTTCCAGCGGCCCTTGATAACAAACGTAGGTAATCCCTTGATGATAAACGCCAGCAGGATGTTGTACAATCGCAACGGCATTTCCAAAACCATTCTCGGCGAAATGGTCGATCATCAACTCACTACTTTTCTGATTGGAATTTGTCTCTTTTTCCGTCTTACATCCTGCTAAAACTAAGCAAAAACATAAGTAAAATATATACTGTTTTGTAAGCATTGATTTATAGTTTGATTTTATGAAACACATTAATCTTCACGGGGCCTAATAGACCAGACGTAAGCAGTTCATCATCTTTAGCCCAATGTTTCCAAGATGGAAAGGTTAATCGCCCCGAAGGTCGCGCTTGCTCATTGATTAGCCAATCTGGTAAAGACGTGGTTTTATCGCCCTTCCGTTCAATATCGAGCGGTCGTTTTTCATCACCAATCAATCTATTAACCCACAGATTAGTAACTTTAATTTCTAGGGTATTTACTCCTTCCTTTACAAAATCATCTATATGGATGCGGAAGGGGGCTTTCCAGAGCGTGCCTACATTTTTGCTATTAATTATGACCTCAGCAATAATTGCTACACTTCCTAAATCTAACTCTAACGTTTGATCAGCTTGCAGAAAATTATCGGACAACACAAATTCCTTTCTGTAGGTTGCTGTTCCCGAAAAATGTTGAATGCCTTCCGCTGTGGCATCCGTCCAAGCGATCAATTTATCAAATATTGCTTTTGAGGGCGCACCTAAATTGGGTGGAAATGACACCTCCCAAGCACCAGATAATTTCATTGGTTTTGGCACAGATTTCACCTTGGTGGTTTTCGTTTTTCCTGAAGAGTTAGTATAAGTAATGGCACCAGCATCAGGTGTCATCCAATTTATTTCATTGTCAATAAGCACTAATACTGGTTTCGGTTTATCTTTTGACAGTTTTAGCGTTTGTCCTTTCGGAATAATTAGAGTGCTGTCCTC
Source organism: Saprospiraceae bacterium (assembly GCA_045106885.1). Lineage (GTDB taxonomy): Bacteria > Bacteroidota > Bacteroidia > Chitinophagales > Saprospiraceae > JAFMDF01. The sequence goes on along the minus strand of JBGCFJ010000669.1, from coordinate 114 downwards.
GCCGTCGGTGGTGTAGTTGATTCGTAAAGCTGTTTTATTTCCTGCTACGATTTTATTTTCAATTAATTGAGCAGTTACTGGAATGTCGAACGTTCCAGCAGCTACTAAATCTTT
>JBGCFJ010000668.1:0-6498 GCA_045106885.1 Saprospiraceae bacterium | reverse complement strand
CTGCCAACTGCCAACTGCCAACTGCCAACTGCCAACTGCCAACTGCCAACTGCCAACTGCCAACTGCCAACTGCTACCCCTAATCAGAATACTCAATCCGCACATGCAAAATACTCTTCAGCAACTGCTTAAAAACATTTCGACATTTCTCTAATTCTTCAAAACTGAGCTGAGACTCGGTGAGTTGTTCATTTTTGATTTTATAATCAATTAACTTATCTACTAAATTACAAATTTCTTCAAAAGTGGGATTTTTTAGGCTTTTGCTGGCTGCTTCGATAGAGTCAGCTAACATTAAAATGGTTTGTTCTTTGGTGCTTGGTTTTGGTCCAGGATAACTAAAATCGGCAATATTCGCTGTTTCATTTGGATGATTTTTTAGGAAGCTTCTATAGAAATATTCTACTTTAGTGGTGCCATGATGAGTGCTGATGAAATCAATTAGAACGGTGGGTAACCTGAATTTTTTAGCCAAATTAACGCCCTCTGTTACATGGTCAATAATAACTTTAGCACTTTCTAATTCGGTAAAATTATCGTGTGGGTTTTGACCATTTTGATTTTCTATATAAGAAAGCGGTTGTAGGGTTTTCCCAATATCGTGGTAAAGGGCGGCTACTTTTACTAATAATTGATTGGCGCCAATCTCTGTAGCAGCAGCCTCGGCTAAATTGGCAACTTGTAGAGAATGTTGTAAGGTGCCAGGTGCTTCTAAGGATAATTTTTTGAGTAAAGGTCGATTTAAATCAGATAATTCTAATAATCGAATAGAAGAGGTGAAACCAAAAACCCGTTCCAATAATGGAATCAATGGATAAGCTAAAAGGGTTAAGACGACACTCGTAAACAAATACGCATAATTGCTCCAATCTATGCTAGAAAGGTTTCCTTCTTTAATCAAAGAAAGCCCTAAATATCCTAAACCGAAAGTGACTAAGATATAAAAAATAGAAAGAAAGAAGGTTGACCATTTAGTTTCATTACTCGTTAGTACCGCTACTATTCCTGCTAAAATTTGTAAAAAAGTAAATTCATACCCAAGGGAAGATAAAAGGCTGGCTATCAGCACAATAGAAATATGTATGAACAAGGCGATTCGGTCATTATAAAAGCTTTTGATGATGATTGGCACAATGCAAAATGGAATTAACCAAGCATTAATATCTTCAAAAGATTCTATTAAATAGACCAAATAACTATATAACATTATCCACATTAAAATGAATAATAGTTTATTAAACTTTTCCATGACTTCCCATGCCTCCAAACGTAAGTATAAAAGGAATACCCCAATGATTAAACTAGTGAGTAAAAAATAACCTGCAAAAACGGCTACATGTGTTTTGTTTTGACTGACTTGTACTTCGTATTGCGTTTTGTAAGAGAGTAAAGTTTGATAAATTTGCTGCGTGACAATACCATCTCTAGGGATAATTAAGTCTCCTTTTTTGACCCTTCCTTGGGTCGTTGGTAGACTATTCATTTGTTCTGTTTTATAGCGATTAGTCAAGGCTTCGCTATAAAATAAATTCGCTTGAAAAGCATTTTCAATCAACGGAAAAATAAACTCAGGTTCTTTTAATGGGGCATAGGGTAGGGAGTCGCCCATTAAATCTAGGACGGCTCTTTTATTGCGAATATTCTGTAATGTTTGTCGATATTCTGTATTGCCTTTAATGATATTAATGACAAAATCAATGTTTTTATTTTGATAAGGATGATTGTCTGGAATGATACCTAAATTAAAATAGCGGTCTAATAATTTTAGCCCGTATGCTTTGTATTTCTCTGGTTGGTTGAGTACTTCTACAAATTGACTTCCTGTTTCTTGTTCCGCAATTTGTTGGTCGAATGCAGCTAAAAAACGTGCTTTTTCTTGTTTAATAACAGTTAAGTCCATTTCATAATAAGGAGGAAATTCTGTATTTATTTGGTCGATAGCCACTTGAATTTCCTGGTCTGTCTTTCGAATAGCAAAATCAAAAGGCGCTACCAAATCATCATAACGCCAAGATTGCCCTTCTTGAAATTCATACTTAAATTTGATATTATTTGGAAACAGTAAACTAATGAATGCAACGACCCCCAAGATTAGTAAATATTTTACTAAAAGTGGTAAGTTCTGGATGGTAGATTTGACTTTGTTATTCAAAATATTAATTTCTGTCAAATGTGATTGTCGAGTTAATAATTAACGCTATGGAACGGGAGGAAAAGAAGTGCAAAAGAGGTAGCTTAAAATTAGCGGTTATTGCTGTCCTGTTCCTATACTCAACAAAGGTAATAGATTTTGATTGGAAATGATTTTTTTTGAAAAACATAAAAATAGGGCGATTGTCATTGACAACCGCCCTACAAAAGTAATCAACACATAAACGGACTACTTTTTATTTGAGTTTTATACTTTAGTTTCGTTACTTGATGACTACAAATTCTTTTGTAATCAGTTTGTCCTTATTGCGTAAGTGTAATAAATAAAGACCTTCTGAAAGTTGTGTTAAGTCAATTTTTACTTTATTCGCCCCTTTTTGTGTAGCTACTTGTTGGTGATTTTGAAGTTGGCCTAGACTATTATAAATAGACAAATCAAAGAACCTTTCTTGATTGTCTGCCCACTCTAAGTGAATATAATCCGAACTTGGATTAGGGAATAGCGTTAATTCAAATTGATTATTTCTTTCTTGTGTGGTATAGATTGCTGGTTTTCCAGTATTAAATACTGCTGTTGCTTGTCTTTCTCCTAGGGTTGCTTCTCCTTGTAGATTTAGGGTGTAATCTTCGACTTCTCCCCAACTAAAAGATTCGCAAGGACCGACTAATTCTCCCCATTTCATGGCAATACGCATACGGACGTTTCCTGTAGCCGCATTTGTAGGAATGCCAATAGTGCCTTCTAGTCTATTATTTCCAGAGGTTAAGAAAATAGCCTCTCCTTCATCATCAAAATCGCCATCTTTATTAAAGTCAATCCAGATTTGCCAGTTTTCATGGTATTCAAAGAAACCAAAACCTGGCGTGAAAGCTAAATCTAAAACCCCTCCTACTGGAACATCAATAACCGTTTCTGTAAAATCTCCATATCCTTCATTATCACCAGAATTGAATACTTGACCAGCTATTTCTACTGTTTCAATCCATTCATATTGGGTATTTCTACCATTAGCTCCACAATAATTAATGACGGATAATCCTGCTACTTGTGCAGGTAAACATATCGTTTTTGATTCTTGTTTGTTATAACTTCCTCCACTAGCTATTACTTTGCCTGTAGCGTCTTCAATCACTTCGTATCCTCCTTGCCCATAAGCACAGCACATGCCGTCTCCCCATAAATCAAAAATGGTGAAATCATAACAGCCTGGAGGTAAACATAACGTTGTCGCTTTTACCGCACCATTTTCAAAATTATTGAATGGACCAACTGCTTGAATTAATTCGCCATTGCCATCTTTTAATTCCCAACGGTTTTCTGTACCATAATTGTCCAAAGTAATATTAATGGTCACACTATAACATTCTTGACCAGTATTTTCTGTAACTACGTTAATTTCTCCCGTAGCGGCACAATTATTTGCATCCGTTACAGTTACTACAAAATTACCAGGTGCTAAACCGTCTACATCTCTAGTCGTTGCTCCACTTGACCAAGTATAGGAATACTCGCCTGTCCCACCTGTTACTGCTAAATCTACACTTCCATTTTGACCATTTAGCGCATTATTACTACTAAAAGATAATTCAATAGGACTAGGTTCAAGGACGGTATAGGTTTTACTAGCCGTACAATTATTACCATCTGTTACGGTGACGCTATAATTGCCATTTGGTAAATTTAAATTGCTAGCTTGTCTAACGCCATTGGCCCATTGATACTTGTAAGTAGGCGTACCTCCGCTAGGGAAAATTTGGATACTGCCATTATTCATATCATTACATGAAGCATCTTGGACAATATCTTCAATAGCGATAGCCGCTGGTTCTACTAATGATGCTGAAGCGGAAACACGAGTTCCATTGCCGTCCGTAACCGTTACTTGATAACTTCCTGCATTTAGATTATTGAGTGTTAATTGATTGGCACCATTACTCCATAAAATGGTATAATTAGGTGCACCACCAACTATAGATGCTTGGATACTACCTGTACTAGCGCCATTACAATTTGGATTGCTTGTATTGCTAATTAATACATTTAAAGGCTCATTATTTTCTATCTTTCTACAAACTTCTAAGCTCCAGCTCTTTAAAGTTCCTCCATCTAATTCTACGCCATCAGCTACTAATAATTTCCAGGTACCATTAATTTCTTCTCCATTAAAAATATCAAATGATTCTATTGGCGCAAAAATGTTTTCACTGATAGGTGGAGCACAAGGAATAGTGCCACTCCCATTATTAGAAAAGCTTAGCTTTAGTTGGTCTTCGTTTCCGCAAATTTCTCTTAGAATCACTGCTCTTTTCCCTGTTGGGCTTTCTAAGGTTAAAGTTAAATCTCCAATCCATGAATGTGCAATATCCACACGCACAGTTACTTCATTAACAATTCCACTTTCTTGAATAATGATTGAAGAAGCAATTGTACTTGGTAAACCATCAGATATGATTAATCCATTGTCATTGCGATATTGTTGACAAAGATTATTGGACACTGTAAAATTATGAATGCTTGCATTATTATTTGCACTACATTGATTGGTTGTTTTTACTCTCCAATAATAAGTCTGTCCGTTTTCTAGATTTAAAGGTAAAGTATATTCCGTAATCGTTAAATTTGATTCGGAATAACTAAGTGTTGAAAAATTAGCGTCTTCTGATAATTCAAAAGTATAGTTTGTTTCCGTCCCTGCAGCACTCCAGTTAAAAGTAGGCATGGTCGAAATTTCCTGTGCTTGATTTGCAGGTGTTATTAAGGTAACTGCCTCAGGTGTTTGTGGTAATACCGTAATATTAAGTGTTCTATTAATGACTAAATCTCCATGTATTCCAGTAAGCGTCACAGGATAAATACCAGGCGTTGTAGTATTAGCAGTACTGATAATCAGCGTTGTATTACTGCCAGTATTTACACTATTAGCTGATAAGGTATGGTTTGCTAGGGCTGTAGGTAAATTTGCACTTAAATTGACGAGTCCCGTAAAACCTTCTAAACTAATAACATCGACAGCTATCTCTGTTGCTTCTCCTTGACAAACAGCTAAATTTGAAGCAGAAAGTGCTATATTAAATCCTGATTGGGATTGATTTATTTGAAAATTACTATCAGAGACATCAAAAAACACATTATCATGTCCTTTGATTTTGATTCTTGCATTGCTGGTAATCATACTGTTTTGGAAAGACACGGCTTCTGTTCCATTATTGACTACATTCTCTGCTAAAACTATTGGATAAGTTTCTCCTCCATCTACAGAAAGAAAAATATCAACTGTTGTACAATTAACGGGAGATTGATTAGATCCTGCAACATCCCAATTAATAATATGTGGAATGCCCGCAGCTAAGACCTCTCCACCATTAGGACTGCTTACCTTGAATGATCCTGCATTACTTGCAATAGTCAATTTCATTTCATCATTTACGGTGTTGCCTCCGCCACTGAAATTATCTCTTACGGTTAGTCGAAACTTCATATCTCTTCCTACAGAAGGGAGTACTTCCCAAGTACTAGGAGAATGATTTTTAGTAGCATCTTTAGAAGGAAATTGTCTTATTGGACTATTAACAGGTGGTAAGGAACGAAAGGCAGGCCCTTTATCAGACGTAGCTAGTGGCGGCATTTGAACAGGGGCATTGTCCATTTGTTCCCAAGCATAAGTTAAGGCATCATTATTTGGATCAGTTGCTGTTCCTATTAATTCAAATGGAGTAGAATGTGGAATCGTATAATCTGCCCCAGCACTTACTGTAGGTGCGGTATTATTTAATGGTGTTTTAATTGCGCAAGCATCCCCTGTTTCTGTAGTGAAACCTCTAATTTGGTCAATACTTATGGAATGAAAGTAATCATCACTATTCGTTTGGACATTTGGAAAACAAATGCCTGCATATCCCATAATTGTAGAACCACTTCCAGGCTCAAAAGAAGTAGCTAATGTACTACTACAATCGTTATTTTGAGTATGGTTGGCGCCTAATTGGTGGCCTATTTCATGTGTTACATAATCTACATCAAAAGCATCTCCTTGGGGCAATTGAGAACCAGTAACTCCTCCTGCTTTAATACCACTCGCACATACAGAACCTAAATAGGCAACCCCTCCGTTACCTGTTGAAAAGGCATGCACAATATCGTAATTGTCATTGCCAATAATATTGTCAATATTCGTTTGATTTTCATCAAGCATTTTTCCACTATCATTATTGGAATAGCCGTCTGTTGCTGCGTTTGTGAATACTATCTCTTCATTGTTGGCCACTAGTTGCAATTCTAGCGAAACATCTCGCTTCAGAATGCCATTTACTCTATTGATAGTTGTAGTTATTGCTGCCATAGCACCC
>JBGCFJ010000667.1:0-12951 GCA_045106885.1 Saprospiraceae bacterium | reverse complement strand
TTCAATAAAAGTTGAAAAATCAACTACCTGATAATCAATATTTTAAAAATGTAAAATACAAAAATATTTTTAATTTTCATAATAAAAATAGCTTTTATTTAATTGATTATCAGTACTTTAGACGTTCTCGTTCAGGCACTAGTTATTCTCACTTAATTTTAGTATTTCTTGTATATTCATTTTCTCAAATTATTAGAATAATTTGAGACTAGAAAACATCCTTTGTAAGATATATAGATTGAGATTATATTGATGTATTTCTAAAAAGGATAAGTATCCATCATCAAAATCAAAGCCACACCCGCCGCCGCACCAGATACAAATAAATTCCATTCTCGTTGTTTGACCTTAAAAATATTTAGTGCTAAATAGGCACAACCCAAAATAATAGCAACTATCATTAATTGCCCTAATTCTACGCCTATATTAAAAGCGAATAATTGACTAATTAAGGAATCTTCCTCTCCTGGCATTAAAGTAGAACGCAAAAAATTAGAAAACCCCATGCCATGAATGGTACCAAAAAATAAAGCCAATAAATAAGTAATATTTATTTTTTTGCTAAAAAGTGTCTGATTAATTCCTCCACTATCTCTTTTCCATACATTAAATAAACTTGTTATTAAAATAGTGACAGGAATTAGAAATTCCACAATTTTAGTAGAAAAAGAAATAATATTTAATGCTGCTAAAGCTAGGGTAATAGAGTGCCCAATAGTAAAAGCAGTGACTAAAATCAAAACTTTTTTCCATTCTGATAATCGGTAAATAGCGCATAAAGCGACTAAGAATAATATATGGTCATAAGCTTTAATGTCAGAAATGTGCTCAAAACCTAATGTTAAAAAGGTGCTAAAAATTGACTCCATCAGAACATATCGTTATTTTTATAAAATATTTTCAGAGCGAACAATAGGGGATTCCCTTAATTTGCTCATCTATGAGAAAGCGGAACAAAGTTACTAAATAATGATTCCTGCTCTACTAATTAACAGTTTTATTTGTTAATTTTATTATCTGGATTAAAATTTGTTACCTTATCAGCATTATTTGATAAACTATTTTCGTTCACCTAATGATATATTACCTGACTGAAATGAACTAGTAAAATAGTTCGTGGTTATTATTGCCCATGAAATATTATATTCCTCTCATATCACTTTGCCTGCTTTTATGCAGTTGTAATCAATTGACAAAACGATTGCCTGGTTTTGCAGTTCATGGGATTGATGTTTCACATCATCAAGTAGCCATTGATTGGGATACGGTAGCAATGCAACAAATAGATTTTGCTTTTATCAAAGCTACAGAAGGTAGAGATTTTAAAGATAATTGTTTTACGCACAACTGGCAGGAATTAAAAAGAGTTGATATTAAAAGAGGTGCTTACCATTTTTTTCACCCTAATTTATCTGCGGAAGAACAAGCTAATAATTTTATTAGAACGGTGGAAATGGACTTTGGCGATTTACCGCCTGTACTTGATTTTGAAGTGACTAATAATGTAGCCAAGGTGGAAATATTAGCACAATTACAAACGTGGCTAGATTTAATAGAGACGCATTACAAAATTCGACCTATCATTTATACCAACCAGAAATTATATTTCAACTATTTACTTAATAACTTTAAAGACTACCCTATTTGGATGGCGAGGTATAATACCATTGAACCAAATATGTTATCGCAAAAAGAATGGTCTTTTTGGCAATATGGTAATAAAGGGCAAGTCAAAGGAGTTGAAGGATTAGTAGATTTAAATGTTTTCAAAGGAGATTTACTTGATTTAGAAAATATGAGTTTGTCTCCAGAAACAGCTATTAATAATATTATGGTTGGAAACTGATAGCATTGTCAAGTACAGACAGTGAACAGTGTTAGAAGAATACTTGCCTACTGCTACTGTTGACTGCCCACTGTTTTATTCCTTTACAGAAAGTCGATTTGATTGAATCGTAATTACTTTTAGCTCTTTTAATTTTCCGCCTTCCACTATTCCTAGGCTTTTTTGCTGGGTTGTATTTCCAAAAGCATATTCACAATGTTGTCCTTTTCGACTACAATCAATTACCGCATCAAATAATTTCCAATAACCATAATAATCCACCGCATTTGTTTTAGTGATTCGCAATGCCTTTTTGGCGGTATAATTAAGATGCCCAGAATCAAAGGCTTTATCTACACAATAAGTTTCATTATGTCCTGCAGAGATACTATTGGCATTGTCTATTTGTTGTCGGATTAGATTTCTAACAGGCGTATTAGTAGCGGTCTCAAATATTTTTATGCCCATTTCATCGCCTACGATATAATCATTTTCATTCACCATCACCAATAATTTGACATCTGCTGGCATTGCTTCATAAGTGTCTAATTTTCCTGCATTGAAAGGCCCAGTTCCAGGCGCACAAAGAAAAATACCTTTTGGTTTAGGAATCTTATATTTTTCCCAATTGACCGTAATTTCTGCCCCCAATATACCACCATAAGAATGTCCAACTATACACAACTCCTCTTTTTTAGTTGGGATGTGCTTATCACTTTCTTCAATTATTCTCAATGCAGACTGAATTCCAGTAATAACATTTGGCGAAAATTGCTGTGGTTTTGGTGAAAATACATTTTTTTGATAGCGTGGATAAATGACGGTATTTCCTTTTTTGACTAAATGTTTTATCCACTGCCCATAAATCATTGGATTATAGCCACCATAACCATGAATAAAGACAACTAGGTTGGTAGTCTTTGGTGTAGGGGATGCTGGCTCAAATAACCAAAAACCATCTTCTGACTCGGCATAATTATGAAATAGAACCGAATCATGTTGATAAGTGGCACTTCCTGGACCAGTTGTTGGCGGTTGAAAGGTTTGTCCAAAGAGAGAAAGTGTAGAAAATAGAAAACAAAGAATTAGCAAATTTTTCATTATATTGGGTGTTATTTTTTAACAATTGGGTGATTTTAAAAAGAAATACGTAAAGGAAACAGATGAAAGCACTTTTCGTTTTTGACAGACTAAAAAATATTTACCTGTCAACCTTACCTTTATTTTTTAATTCTCCGCCATTCTGTCATAAAAAAGACCAAAACCTTGCATTGGTATAAATTATGTATCCATTTATAGGAGATTAACCTTCCCTATAGAACGATAGATACCAAGACTTGTTATCTTTGCGTTTTTATATAAGAATTATAAATTTTAATGAGCCATAAATATAGGATGAAATTTATACGAATAAGTGCGTAAATGTAAATCAGCTTCCAACAATTTTGTTTGGTATATCCGTTGTGGATGCTATCAATTTATTCATTTAATCATTTTCTCATCTACTCATTGAATTTTTACTATAGACATTTAAACGAAATAATATATACAACCCATGTTTGGATTTATAAAGAAATTGTTTGGTACTAAATATGATAGAGATGAGGCGCATTATATGCCTTTCGTGGACCAGACGAATGCCGAATTTGCCAAATTGCAAAACCTTAGTCATGATGAATTAAGGAATAAAACGCTTGAATTTAGAGCACGGATAGCAGAACATTTAGCTGGTATTGATGAAGATATTCAATCGTTGAAAGACCAAGCTAAGACGGAAGAAAATTTGTACGAGAAGGAGTCTCTTTTCAAACAAATGGATGAGATTACGAAAGATAGAGATAAGCATTTGGAAGATATTTTAAGAGAGTTATTGCCAGAGGCTTTTGCGGTGGTAAAAGAAACGGCTCGTCGATTTTCTTCTAATCAAAGCATCATGGTTACGGCGACTGACCACGATAGAAATTTAGCAGGAAATACTAAGAAAAATTATATCACCATTGATGGAAGCCAAGCCACTTGGCAAAATAGTTGGTTAGCAGCAGGAGCGGAAATTACGTGGAATATGGTGCATTACGATGTACAGTTGATTGGTGGAATGGTGTTGCATGATGGAAAGATTGCAGAGATGGCAACTGGGGAAGGAAAGACTTTAGTCGCAACTTTACCAGCTTACTTAAATGGTTTGTCTGGTCAAGGCGTTCACGTTATTACCGTGAATGATTACTTAGCTCGTCGGGATTGCGAATGGGTAGGACCTATTTTTGAATTTTTGTACTTAACGGTTGATTGTATTGATAAATATCGACCACATTCTCCACAAAGAGTAGCGGCTTATAATTGCGATATTACTTATGGTACAAATAACGAATTTGGTTTCGATTATTTGAGAGATAATATGGTGAAATCTTCAGAAGAAATGGTACAGAAAAAGCACCATTTCTGTATGATTGATGAGGTGGATTCTGTTTTGATTGATGATGCTCGGACACCGTTGATTATTTCTGGTCCTGTTCCTAAAGGAGCGGAAGACCAAGAGTATTCAGAGTTAAAACCGAAAGTGGAGCGTTTGATGAATGCGCAGAAAAAAATAGCTACCGACTATTTATCAGAAGCTAAGAAAGCATTCAAAGCAGGGGAATTTGGTAATGGGGAAGGAGAAGTAGGGATGGCATTATTGCGTTCTTTTAGAGCTTTGCCAAAAAATAGACATCTAATTAAATTTTTGAGTGAAGAAGGGGTGAAAGTCGAATTGCAAAATGCGGAAAACTTCTATATGCAGGAGCAATCCAAAAATATGCATATTGCCGATGAGCCTTTATTATTCACGATTGATGAAAAGAATAGAAACGTTGAATTAACAGAAAGAGGAGTAGAGTATTTATCTAAAGGAGAAGCTGACCCAACCTTTTTTGTCATGCCAGACATTACGTTGGAGATGATGGAAATTGAAGATGCAGAAGATTTAGAAGTTCCACAGAAAGTAGAAGCTAAGCAGAAATTATCTCAAGATTTTGCAGTGAAATCTCGTAGACTACATGCTGTTAATCAATTATTGAAGGCCTTTACGCTTTTTGAAAAAGATGAGGAATATGTGGTGATGGACAATGAAGTAAAAATTGTCGATGAGCAAACTGGACGGATGATGGAAGGGCGTCGATATTCTGATGGATAGCACCAAGCATTAGAAGCTAAAGAGAGCGTAAAAATTGGAGATATTACCCAAACTTATGCAACGGTAACGCTGCAAAATTATTTCCGAATGTACCACAAATTAGGTGGTATGACGGGTACAGCAGAAACAGAAGCGAGTGAACTTTGGGAAATTTATAAATTGGATGTAGTCGTTATTCCTACCAATAGACCAATTGCTAGAGATGACCGACAAGATTTAGTGTATAAGACAGAGCGAGAAAAATTCAATGCAGTTATTGAAGATATTGGTGTTTTAACTAGTCAAGGTCGCCCTGTTTTAGTAGGTACTACTTCCGTAGATATTTCAGAAAATTTAAGTCGAGAGTTACGGGCAAGAGGGATTGACCATAATGTCTTGAATGCAAAGCAGCACCAGCGAGAAGCCGATATTGTAGCAGAAGCTGGTAAGCCAGGAAAAGTGACGATTGCAACGAATATGGCTGGTCGAGGAACGGATATTAAAATTTCTGACCAAGTTAAAAAAGCTGGCGGATTAGCTATTATCGGTACAGAAAGACATGATTCTCGTCGGGTAGATAGGCAGTTAAGAGGTCGGGCTGGTCGTCAAGGAGACCCAGGTAGTTCGCAATTTTATATTTCTTTGGAAGATAAACTGATGCGTTTATTCCAATCAGAAAGAATTGCTAAGCTGATGGATAGAATGGGACATGAAGAAGGGGAAGTGATTCAGCATTCTATGGTTTCTAAGTCTATCGAAAGAGCACAGAAAAAAGTAGAGGAAAATAACTTTGGTATTCGAAAGCGATTATTGGAGTATGATGATGTCATGAATATTCAGAGAGAAGCTATTTATAAGAAACGTAAAAATGCCCTTTCTGGAGAACGCTTATCTGTAGACTTAAATAACATGTTTTTGTCCTTGACGGAAAATGTAGCAGCAAGTCATAAGGAAGGAGGTAGTTATGATAGTTTCAAAATGGATTCTGTTGGTTTAATTGGTTTTGACCCGAAAATTACTAAAGACCAATTTGAAACAAGCGATACAGATGATTTAGTCGAAATGTATCAAAATGAATTCGTTCAATATTACGACCAGAAAAGTGATGATATTGGAACTGTTTTATTACCAATTATCAAAGATGTTCACGAGAATCAACCTCGATTTAAAGATATTTTGACACCATTTACAGATGGTCGAAAAAACCCTTTACCGATTGCTGCAAATATTAGAAATGCAGTAGAATCGAATGGTAAGACGATTGTTAGTGATATTGAGAAAGCGGTTAGTTTAGCTTTGATTGATGATACTTGGAAAGAGCATCTACGGTCAATGGATGAATTAAAAGATTCTGTACAATCTGCTTCTTTTGAGCAGAAAGACCCGTTGGTAGTCTATAAAATGGAAGCTTATAATTTATTTGAAAACTTGGTAAATAGAGTTAACGAAGAAGTTACTTCTTATTTGTCAAAAGGAACACTTATTTTCTCTGGAGGTACAACTTTAGCAGAAGCTAAGCAACGCCAAACGGACTTTAGTAAAACCAATACAAACAGTTCTGAAAGAAGCGAAGATGTTGCTGCCCGTAGAGCTGCGGAAGGCGTAAGTCGTAGAAGAAAACCAGAAACGTTTAAAAGGGAAGAAAAGAAAGTTGGTCGAAATGAACCTTGTCCATGTGGTAGCGGTAAGAAATTTAAGCGTTGTCACGGTCGGCAAGTAGCTCGTTAATTCCGTAGCTTAGGCTTCCAGCCTGAGTAGCAATTGAAATTTGAAAAATGATAAATTTTCAAACATATAAAAAAGAGCAATCGACAATTAGTCGATTGCTCTTTTCTTTTTTATTGGGTTTACTACCTTTTTTATTAGTTGGACAAAATCAACAAAAAGAAATAGCCATAGGTTATTCTATTGTCCACGAAAAACTACCAGAAGGTTATAATTATACACCACTATTTATAACGGCTAGATTTCCAATTCATCAATTTAAATCCAAGAGAAAAGCTTTTTTTACCGCCTTTGTAGAACCACAATTTGTCCTCAATAATCCGAAAAGCCCTTTTCCAACAACTTTTGAATTTGGTGCAAATTTAGGCTTTCAATATATACTCCCTTTGACGGCAAAAAGTAGCTTTGCTGCATCCATTAGTGCAGGACCACATTATTTATCCTTAGAAACTAGTATTCAAGCGAAAGGCTTTATCTTTTCTGATAATATAGAAATTGGATATTATCAGCAATTAGGTAAGCAAATTGGAATAAGCATTAAACCTAGATTTAGACATATTTCTAACGCAGGTTTTTTATCACCTAATATTGGTATTGATAATTTGTTTCTAATGCTTGGCTTTACTTGGAAAGCACCTTGATTTCTATCCTATCATTAACTGCATGTTCTTCAACGGAACAATCTATATCCATCAAACATTTATTGAGTGGGTGTTGCCCACCGTAACCTTTCCCAACTAGTCTATTTGTAGCGACTCCTTTTCGTTGCAAGTAATCAATGATTTCATCAGCTCGTTTTTGCGTTAAGTTCATCTTATCTTCAAAACTAGTTAGATTGGCAGTATGAGCAGCTATTTCAATGGTTAAATCTGGATGATTTTTATTTAAAATAATGGCTACTTTATCTAATACTTCTGCAATTTTATAAGTGACAAAGTATTCGCCCTCAAAAAATTGTATAGTAGGTAAACCATACAAATTACTTGTAGCAATTTGTGCCTTTTCTGTAGTTGTTAATTGAAGAAAGTCGGTTGGATGAGTAATTATAGTTTTAGTGATTGGTGTTTCTTTTTCTGGAACTTTTGCGACCAATTCTTTTTCTACCGCAATCTGATTAGAGGTATTTATATTTGCTGGAATTTCGGCGTCTATTTCTGGAGTCGTATCATTTATACTTGCGGTTATTGTTTCTGATGAGGGTAGTGGATTGACTATCTCTGTCTTAGGTTGTAGCTCAAAAGGTTTATTGATGGCAACTGCTTGCGGTATAAAAGACAATAAGAATATATCATCATCTCCCCCTGCTCTAGAAGAAGTGAATAAACCTCTTTCTTCGTTTTTATCAATAAAAATAGAAATATCATCACTCGGACTATTAATCGGTGCGCCTAAATTAATGGGCTTCGACCATGTTCCATCTTCTTTTTGCTCTGCAACAAAAATATCAAAACCGCCTAAACCTAAATGACCTTTGGAACAGAAATATAACTTTCCATTTTGGTGCATAAAAGGAAATCCTTCATGTCCATCTGTATTGATTTGTGTTCCTAAATTTTCTGGCCTACTCCATCTATCTTTTTGTTTTTTAGAGACATAAATATCTGTGCCTCCTTGACCACCTGCTTTATCTGAAACAAAAAATAATAATTTTCCATCTGGAGAAATAGCAGGATGCATATAATTGGATGACTTTCTACAAAAGGGAACGACTGCGGCTTTATCCCAGTTTTGTCCATCTGTTGAATTGGCTTCAAAAAGCTGGAGGCAATAAGCATTTTTCTTATTTAAAGAAGTGCCGTTTCTTGTAAAAAACATGGCTGAACCATTTGCCTGAAAAGTTGCCATACCCGTATTTTTACGAGCATCATTTATTTTAGAAATGTATTCTTTGGGTTCTCCGTAAGTTCCATCTGCTTGTGCTTCGCTATAATATAATCTTAAATAACTCCTATCTGTTGCACCTGATTTGGTGTCTAAGAATTTTAATTTCCCTTTTCTATCAGAAGTGAACACAATTCCATTATCCCAGAAAACAGGGGCATTATCATCTTCATCAGAGTTTTGAGCAAAAGCAGTAGCTGTCGCATGTCCAAAATAGGGTTGAACGGTCTTAGCGAAATCACAAGCGGCAATCATTCTATCTACCGTTTCATCTTCTATTTCTATAGCAGCATATTTTTGAAACCAGGCTTTGGCGGTATCATATTGCCCACTACTCATTAAGGTTTCTGCATAATAGAAATAGGATTTTACTTTGGACCTATCATTGGCGACTATCTCTTCATATAATTTAGCTGCTTTGGTCATTTGATTGGTAATCTTATAACAAAAAGCCAATTTACTTTTGATACTTAAATTTTTCTTAGTTTTCAATGCTTTTTGATAATGGGGAATGGCTAAAGCATACTTATCTTCTTTAAAAAGCTGATTCGCCTTTTTTAAGTCCTTACTTTGACCAAAAGTAGTAGTGATTTGAACGAGTAATAAAAGACTACCTAAAATAAATAAACGCATGGCAATTAATTTAGAGCATAAACAGAAATGCGTATCTTGCAAAGAGCTTAATATCAGCTAAGTTGCGGAAAAATTGTTGTCTTGCTATATTGTTTTATTGTTCCAATGCTGGATAACCCTTAATTTGAGGTTTTTTAGCTCCATTGACAATGTAATCATACAACAATATAACCATTTTAACTTCTTCGTAACTTTGGTTGATACTGATAATACTTCTGTATTACATATTAGAACAAAAACTATGCGAAAAAGCGTTAATAATAACCTAAACTAAGTAGTCAAGATGGCAAAACATTTGGAAACAGGAAAAACAGGAGAAAATTTAGCCGTAAAATTTCTCAAAGAAAAAGGATATGACCTATTGGAAACGAATTGGCGCTTTCGTCGGTCGGAGGTAGACATTATCGCTAAAGATGGGCCTATTCTAGTTTTTGTAGAAGTCAAGACACGTAGCTATGATTATTTTGGCAAACCAGAATCCTTTATTTCTGCTCGTAAAAAAATCCTACTGCAAGATGCTGCTGCTGCCTATATGCATCAGATTAGCCATACTTGGGAAATCCGTTTTGATATTATTGGTGTTTTAATGCCTAAAAATAAAAACGTAGAAATTAGTCATTTTGAAGATGCTTTTTTTCCTGGCTTATGAATTCAATGTAACGGATAAAAGCGAATTGGATGATTTATAGCTGATTCCCTAGAAACGCGCCCTGCCCTATGGGTTTTAATTTTAAAAAAGATAAAAGAGAATCTTTAAGCGGGCAAAATTAATTCATTGATTCATGATTTTTTACGAATTCATCGTTCATCATTTACCGTTCATCGTTTTTTAAGCGTTAATCAAATTAACATTTTTAACATTTATTTTTGAGAAACCCATTCATTTCGTCCAATCTACGACGAACCTTTAATAAACCAATAACCTCCACTTAACCGCTCTTAACATTAGAATCTTTCATCTTTGTGGTATAATTATTCGGAATAGCAGCGAATTAAAGATATAAAATTTCGCTGCGATTGTGTACCAAATACTTTAGTTAAATAAGCGATACTAAGTATTTAAAAAATGAACCACCATGAAGAAGATTCAAAATGTATTAACCATAGCAGCGGTCTTATTTAGTGCGACTTTTTCTTTTGCTCAAATTTCTATTGGCGCTAAAGCAGGTGTTTATACCTCTTTTATTGATGTAACTGAAGCAGCAGAAGGATTGACACAAAATGTAGAAGGCTTAACTACGCCAACTTATGGACTTGTAGCGGAAATCAACTTAGGAGAAAATTTTTCCTTTCAACCAGAATTATTGTATACGACTAAAGGTTTTAAAGTGAATGAAGGAATCAATGTTAATTTAGGAGGTTTTCCAATTCCTGCAGGCGTAACTGCTAGTACTAAAATCAATTATTTAGAAATGCCTTTATTAGCTAAGTATAAATTTGGTAATGAAGGACTAAGATTTAATATTACTGCAGGGCCAGTATTAAGTTATGCTGCGAATGGACAATTAGTGACTCGGGCTAATTTATTATTAGATATCAATCCGCTTAAAACAAATATCGACTTAGATGCCTTAAATTATGAGCGCTTGGAAGTGAGCGCTAGTATTGGTGCAGGTATGGCTTATGCAACCAGTGGCGGTGAATTTTTTGCGGATGCTCGATATATTCACGGTTTTTCAGATTTATACAATGCACCTGTTGTTGATTTAAACTTGAAGAATAGAGGGATTGGCGTAACCGTAGGATATAAAGTAAACTTATAGTTTGATTAGTGAACAGTTGGCAGTATTACAGTCAGCAGCAATACAGTTCTCTGAACTGTGAAAGAGTTAGTAGTTGGCAACTAAAATTTATGTGATTATAATAAAGCTCCTTTTGTAATAAAACCAAATGATTCATTTTTTCCCTGTCTTCATCACCCCGAAGACAGGGATTTTTTTATTAATAGACTTCTCAAAGGGCAATAAGTCTAATAAAAAAACTCCTATCATTTTACAGATAGGAGCTATTCAACTTTAATATAACTATGAGAAATTGAGTTATTATTTAATTATTACTGGAAATCTAAGTTATTTAAGCAATATTAATCGTTCTAACTGGTAATGGCTTTGCTTCTTCTTTTTTAGGAATGCTAATATTTAGAATTCCATTTTCATAATTGGCTCCAATTTTAGCAGCATCAACGGTGTCTGGTAAAGTAAAAGTTCTCTTGAAAGCGGCGTATTTAAATTCTTTCCGTGTGAATTTTTCGCCTTCTTTGGCGGTTGTGTCTTCTTTCTTTTCAGAAGAAATAGTTAGGACGTTATCATCAATCTTGATTTCAATATCTTCTTTACCATAACCTGGTGCGGCTAAAGCTAAGTAAAATCCATCTCCATCTTCTTTGACATTAACGGCTGGCTGGCTGCCATTCCAAACACTTAAACTTTCATCTAAATTTTTTACAAAGTCGTCATTGAAAATATCATTAACTACTTTTGCAAAAGCTGGGAATCCGTGATTTCTTCTTCTTACTAACTGTCTCATTTTAAATAATTTTTATGGTTATGAAACCTGCCCGTATATATTCAGGCGAGTTTAACAAACTTTCTTTGATTTCTTTTTTAAGTCGATTGAGAAAGCTTGCAATTTTTTAATTAATTTACACCAAACATACATCAATCCGTATGCCATGCCATTTTTTAGGTCAAATCTGCCGAAAAGAACAAAACATAAATGCCATTTTGTCACTTACGTTTAATTTTGACTGACTTTTTGGCATTTTTGATTTAATTTAAATAAAATCAACCATTAAATATCCATCATGAAATCCTTTATTGCTTATTGTTTATTTTTAGTACTGACTCCTTTTTGTATTCATGCCCAAACGATTACAGGTCAACAATTACTGGAAAAGAGTATTCAATACCATGACCCAAAAGGTAAATGGGATACGTTTAAAGGGACATTGCCTTTAAAAGAAACTCGTCCGAATGGAGCTGACCGAAAAAGCACTTTAAAATTGGATAATAAGAAAGCCTATTTTTATTTAGCTCAGAATAGAGAAGGGTATCAGATAGAGAAGATAGTTCGACAAGATGCCTGTACGTATAAAGTAAATGGCTCGACAACTGTTCCTGATAGTCTGGTCCAAAAATTTAGATTAGCTTGCCCGCAACTACAAAGAATTAGGAATTACTATGTTTATCTATGGGGGATGCCTATGAAATTAAAAGACCCAGGGACAAAGATTCACGAAAAAATTAGTAGTACTACTTTTCAAGGGGCTGAAGTTTTATCCATGAAAGTTACTTACGACAAAGTGGTTGGAGAAGATATTTGGTATTTTTATTTTAATCCTAAAAATTATGCCTTGGTTGGCTATCGTTTTTATCACGACGAATCGGTCAATGATGGAGAATATATTCCGTTGGTAGGAGAGGAAACGATTAATGGTATTCGATTTCCAAAAACTCGGACTTGGTATGTGAATAAAGATGACCGATTATTGGGCGCTGATATTTTGGAAGGGAAATAGTAAGTACTCAATTTTCAATTTTAAATAGGAACAGTAGTTAATATCCCAATGGTTCAGGGAGAAAACTTACTTCAGAACTATTAACCGTAAAAGGTAGATGAGTTGGTGACGGAGCGATGCTCCTTATTGAAAAAAGAGGTATTTACCCAATTCCTACAGACGGTATCGAAGCGATGCTCCTTGATTATTCGAAAAAGAGCATCGCTCTGGCGCTGTCTG
>JBGCFJ010000666.1:0-4357 GCA_045106885.1 Saprospiraceae bacterium | reverse complement strand
GTTCCTTTTTTATTTTTTTCACAAAGCCATCCGCATCGTGAAACGTTCTAAATACGGTTAGATTATTAGCTGACCGTTGCAAAACATTGGCGCCTAATCCATGCATCCGAATGTTCATATTTTCTAAATCTGCCACTTCTTCTACAGATTTTAAAAACCAGCCGCCCATCTGTTGTCCAGAATTACCGAATAGGTAAATTTTATAAGCTCCTTTTAGCCCATGCAATAGTTGTTCGCCTTCGTGTAAATACCAAGCATTAAATTCTTGACTGGTCATCCCAAAAGGAATAGAGCCATAAAAATTCAAACTACTATTATCTGATTGGTCGTGATAATTGACGGAGCAATATAAGTCAAAGGAGCGTTGGCTAAAATCTTCTCCTAGAATTAGTCTTTGCAATAAACTTTCTTTGCGCTCTTTTTCTTCTGGTTCTAAATTTCGTGGAGTAACATTGATTCGACCGCCGCTATTTTCTCGTAATAAATTGGCCCACTTTTGGAGATACTGCCAAAAAAGTTCGTTCCCTGGATGGGTATTGACCAGCATATTTAAAGGCGGCAAAGCAGGTTTTTTTAGCATGAATTGATAGCCAGCAAATAGCGAAGCCCCCAGCACCGTACCAATACCTGTGTAGAGTCCATTTTTTAAAAACGTTCTTCTAGGGGAAGGATTAGCAGTCGTCGAATTTTTCGACTCAGTAGGATTAATCGTCGTTTTTAGCTGGTTTTCGGCAAGGATTTTTTGTGTTAATTGTGCTTTATAAGTTTCTAAATAAGTTCTTAGTAAAAAATTACGTCCTTCTTTATCGTTCGGTTTTAATGCCTGAAAATCATCGCCTTTTTCTAAAACAAAAGCGGCTAAATAGCCCCAAGTATCCGTCCATTTTTCTTTGTCTTCAAAACAACGCACTAAGGTTCTATCACTCACTCTCCCTGCTTCTCCCAATTGTTCTGCCATTCTATTGGCTAAAAACTTAGCATCTGCATAAGGTGCATTGATTTCCTTAAGTCCTGCTTTTTCCAAAGCTGCATTCAATAAGTATTCTTTAATAAAATGAATTTTCATCGTCTCGTTTTGGAAATCTTTACAATTCTGGCGTAAAAGACTGATTTTCTATGATTTGACTATTCGATGTCGATGCTTGTCTGTGACTTGTCGATGCTTTTGTCACTAATTTGGCAGTAATAATCAATAGTAAAAACAATAAAATAGCTAACAAAATAGCGAATTCCCAAGATAGATAAAATAATCATTTTTAAATCAAAACCCTGTAAAACATTTTAACCAAAACCATTTTGAGTAGGCAGTGAGCAGAATACAGTGAGCAGTTGAGAACGGTTTACTGCAAACTGACTACTGAATAAAGCACCTAATACCCGAAGTGAGAAATGCCCGATTGTTTTTTACACCCCTTTTATTCACACACATTCAAAACCAGACGTTATGAGAGTTCCTTTACTATTTCTTTCTTTTTTTATGTTTGCACAAACCGCTTTTGCGCAAATAGGCCTAAATGATTTATCTGCGCCCAAAGAAAATTTACCCCTTCGTTATTTCGGTCATTTAGAAATTAATGGCTTGATTCCTTTAAAAAATGCCCCTGTACCCAATCATCTTGCTTTTGAAACCAAATATTGGCTGACTAAAACACCCCTACTAAAAAGCAGTTTAGGATTTGGTTGGCAGATGGGGTTTAATGAAGGCTTTGCAGCTAGTGATTTTGATTTTACGATTGATGGATTGGCAGGCAACGAATTATCCTACCTTTATAATTATGTATCCATTCGGTATAAAGTCATGCAAAGCCAGCGTAAAATCCGACCCTATGCAGAAGTCGGTGGTGGTTGGTTATTGATAACGGATAAATTTGTCGATAGAACCTTGAATCCAGATTATGACCAGAACCATACTTGTGATGATGGGCCGAGTGAATATTTACGAAATACTAGATTAATTCGGGCGCAAAATCGCTTGGCATTAGACGCAGAAATAGGGTTAAATTTCCAAGTGAATCCTAAAGTGAGTTTAAATCTTGGGGTAGGCGGAATTTTGACCAATCCAATTGTCTATCTAAAAAAAGGGTATCTACCAAGTGCATTAGAAACCAGACATGCCACAGTAGAAAGTTATCAGTTTAGAGAACGTGCCTTACATTCTACTAGTTTAAAAATAGGGGTTGTGCTTTTATTATTTACAGACCCCAACATCGTTCGGACAACTTCTGAGGAGGAGTGTTTTTTGATTGATTTTGATAGTAGTGATAGTTGTAATTAGTTAATGAGCTTCTTATAAAAACTCAAGAAAAACATCCATTTTCTAGATTTTTATTAGAATGGCTAGGATTTATGTACATTTCAGTCCTATTTCCTAGCCATTTTAATTTGTAAAATCTATGACAGACAAGAATAGTATTTGGTAGTGTTACATTTGTAAGGCTATGTCTAAGTAAACCCCATAAGAAACATTGGGTTTATAAAATATTGTAGCCTTACATTTATAGCACTACCTAGTATTTTTATTATTTTTTTATACTGCTTACTTTTTGTTTTTTATACGAACCTATGTGCCCAGCAACAAACCCAAAGAGATAGTTATACCAGATATGAATTATTAGCCCCTGAGTCCAATAGTTTCCGCATTATTTATGATGTAAGTGCAACCACTAGTGGAGCTATTTATTATTATAATACGCTAAGAAAAGGAAGCGAACACCAGATAGATGCGGTTTACGACCGAATGTCAGGACAAGCTTTGAAATGGAAAATTGTGGATGGAAAACATGCATAAGCAAATGGACATCCCATTTAATTTCTTATTATATAGTAATCGTGACCTAAAAACGACTGTTAACAACAAGAAAGAATAACTTCCTCACTTTGAAATTATTCTTTCGATGTTACAAAGATAAGGCGATTACTTCTTCATCAAATTCATCCATTTTGTAACTACTATTTGACCATCCACTTCTAATGAATAAGAATATTGTCCGTTGGTTAGAGATTCGGTTTGTAACTCTATTGCACCAGTACCAAAGTGTTGTATAGGTATAATCTTTATTAATTGCCCAAGTGTATTGTGAATTGCAATTTTTGCAGTTTGGGTGTTTTCTGGAATAGTATAAGGTAGTTTGGTAATTCCATTGAAAGGATTAGGAACATTTTGTCCTAGTGAGGCATTTGTAATAATGGTTGTTTGTGTTTTAGTAGTTTTATCTTCCAGTAGTGTAGCGACTAATGCCTCCACTTTGGCAAGTCGCTCTTTCAATTCATCATTTTCCTCTTTTAACGCCGCTATTTCCTGATCTTTTTCTTTTTTAATTGTTTGAACGGCATCTACTAAAGGAACAACAAATTCTGCATATCTTAAAGCATATTTTCCGCCATTTTCTTTTGGTTTAACAATGCCACTAAAATCTTTATAGGCTGTTTTTTTTGCCGCTGCTTCCACTTCTTGAGCAATAAAGCCGTAATAACTTACTTTTGACTTTTCTTTTGCTTCTTGTAACTCTTTTTGTTGTTGCAGCGCCAATTCTGTTACATCTTCAGGAATGGGTCTAAGTTCAGAATTTTCGACAGATTTGCTTCTTTTAGCTCGGGCTGCTGCTGCTGTTTTATGTCGTTCTTTTACTATTTTTTCTAAATTATATTGGTAGGAAACTGGTTTTAAGCCTAGAATGAAATCTAAGCCTGTAGCTGTTTTTTTGATATTTCGTTTGTACCGTTTATCGGAAGTAATAGACCAGTTTACTTGTGTCTCAGCTACATTTATATTAGTATTACCCATTCGAATTTTATTATTCGCATCTACGGTTGCTGTTGCCCCAATAGCTATTGCGTTGGTTAATCCAACCGTTGTAAAGTCAGCATTTTTGCCAATAGCAACATTTTCTGTACCATTAATTAGTTGCCTTCCTGCGCTAGGTCCTAATAATACATTAAAATCTCCATCTTCCAATTCTTTTCCTGCTGCAATACCAACTAACACATTTCTAGTACCCATATTAATAAATCCTGCATCTCTACCAATATATATATTACCGTATTCGCCACCACTATCTCTTCCTGCACCAGCACCAATCATTACATTATTATTATTACTATTATTCATTTTTCCCGCAGATGAACCCATATATACATTGCACCATGCTGTGTCTGCTATTTCACCTGCTTGATTACCTACATACACATTAGCTGCGCCAATAGTTGTATTTTTGCCCGTATTATAACCAAGAAATACATTATATAAACTGAAAGCATTACTAGCATCGACATTCATGGCTGAATTATAGCCAATGTAAGTGGATATGTTATCATCGGCAGGAGATAAATCTAAAATCCCTCGGATTTTTACATTACC
>JBGCFJ010000665.1:0-7875 GCA_045106885.1 Saprospiraceae bacterium | reverse complement strand
GATAGTTTTTAGACGATGATTTAACGATTAAGATTTTGTTACTTTTTAGGATTGGTGTTTGGAGTTGCCTAGAAAAAAAATACCCTGTCATTTTTCATGACAGGGTATTTTTATTGCCTGTTTAAAATGACAAATATGATTAGTTGTTCGAATGCTTAAAATCTTTTTTTAATTGCTGTACTTTTTTAATGGACAAATCAAGAATAGTAGCAATTTGCTGGTCACTTAAAGTTTTTAAAAGGAATAACTGTTTAGCACTTTCTTTCGGTTTTTGTTTAGCTAATTGTTTTTCTCCCTCTAATTTTTGTTTAGCTAATTGTTTTTCTTCCTCTAATTTTTGTTTAGCCAATTGTTTTTCTTCCTCTAATTTTTGTTTAGCCAATTGTTTTTCTTCCTCTAATTTTTGTTTAGCCAATTGTTTTTCTTCCTCTAATTTTTGCACTTTATTTTCTGCTTTTTTACGCTCAAAATCTAACCGCTTCTTTGCCTTTTTACGTTCTTCTTTTCTTACTTCCTCTATTTTAGCCTCTTCTACGGCAAGCATAGAGCCTTCTCTTGCTAATGACATTTCAAGTGCAATTAATTGGTCTTGACTCATATTTCTTTTATCCAATTCCTTAATCATTGCTTCAATCCATTCGGCAGTACCTAAGGACTTCGGAATTTCTTCATTGATAGTTGCAGTTTCAGTAAATTTCATAATGTATAAAAGTTTATCTAAATCTGTTTTTAATTCATTTTCGGTTTTATGCCATTTATCTAATTCAACAAAAATATGTGTTATTTGATTATCTATTAATTCGTTGTGTTGGTTTCTTAAAGTACCAATTTGATGAAATTCTTTAGTTTTAAAAGTATTCCCTGCTAAAAAGGAGATAATATAAATTGGTTTTAAATCATTAAAACGATATTTTCCTTTTTGAATCATTTTATTCAATCTGTGAAAAGCATAAAATTTTCCTCGGTGAATAAAATGTTTGAAGTCATTTAATTGCATTTCAACAATATATATCTTTCCCTTTTCGTCCTTGCATGTTAAATCAAATATACCACTTCTACTGCTCTTAGTCAATGCGGCTACATCATTCTTTTCAAAGGTTACCTCTTTTATAGGAACAGTTGATTTGATTAAAAGTTGAATAGCTTTTCTTAAAAACCGAGTATCGGATTCGTTGCCAAAAGTTACCTTGAAACCATAATCGGATAGGATAGAAATAAATCGTTTATTAGTGTGTGTAGAGCCTGTAGTTTTCTTCATTTAGCCTTGTTTTCAATAAAGATAGCAAAAAAATTGTATTTTTATAAGAAGACCTCCATACTTTATACAAATGTATGGAGGTCGTTATATGCTTTTTTATTGTATTTGTCAATTGGTTTACCCTCGACTCCTAAACCCAATAGTTTTCTTCTCAAACACCAAATCTTCCTTACTTAATTTAAAGGATTGTACATCTTCTAAAGCAATCATATTAATCGTCTCCTTAGCCCGTTTTTTTATAGGCGTAGCTGCTAGACGTAGATTTTGATTTTTAATGGCTTCTCCTACAATGCTTCTGACTGCACGAGCATTACCAAAGTATTTATCTCGGTATTCATGCAAGAATTCCAGATAAGCGCCTAAATGTTCTTTGGCGGGTATGGTCAATTTCATCCCCTCTTTTTCGAGCATTTGTAGCGCAATTTTCATTAAACTCTCTGGCTTATAATCTTCAAACTTTAAGATTTTGTCAAAACGAGAATTTAAACCAGGATTGGCTTTTAAGAAATCCTCCATATTATCGGGATAACCTGCCACAAATAGGAAAAATTGACCTCTTTGGTCTTCCATTCGCTTTAATAAAGTCTGAATGGCTTCATTTCCGAAATCTCCATGTGCTGCACCAGCACCAGCGCCATTGGTTAAAGCATAGGCTTCATCTATGAATAGGACACCTCCTTTGGCTTCATCTATCTTTTCAGCCGTTTTGATAGCTGTTTGTCCAACATATCCTGCGACTAAACCTTGTCTATCCGTTTCTACGATATGCCCTCTCTCTAACATCCCCAATGCCTTGTAGATTTTGGTTAAGATGCGAGCAACCGTTGTTTTTCCTGTGCCTGGATTCCCAATAAAAACGGTATGTAAGAAGAAACTATTTAAGACATTTCTGCCTGTTTCTCGATAAAAATTGACTAATTCGACTAATTCATGGATTTGTGTTTTAATACTATCCATGCCAATCATTTCATCCAATTCAGCTAAGGAGTCTTTTAATAAACCTACATCAACAGGGATTTTTGGTAAGGTCTTCTGACGAGCAATTTCAATTTTATTGACATCGGCTGCCGTAATAGTCTCTAATTCTTCATGTTCCGTTAAGGTAGGGTCTTCGGTTGCCATGACCCGTAAGCCTAAATGAATTTTTGCTTTTTCGATTAAATCAAAAACAAAACGAGCATTGCCAAAAGTTTTATCTCTGTTTCTAAATGCTTCTATAATAATATCGTCTATACTAGACTTTGCTTTAGCGGTTAATTTGACGCCTTTTTCTTGCGCAGCATAGTTCGCTATTTTTGATAATTCCTGTGGTAAATAATCGGAAAATTCAAAGTATAACTTGAAACGAGATTTTAATCCTGGATTGGAATCCATAAAGTGTTTCATTTCTTTAGGATACCCCGCTACGATGACTGCTAAATCACCTTCTCCATTTGACATTTCTTTCAAAATGATTTCCACTACTTCTCTACCAAAATCTTTGCTATCATCATTAGAACGAGCTAGTGAGTAAGCTTCATCAATGAATAAAACGCCACCTCTTGCTTTATTGATTACCTCTTTAACTTTTGGTGCAGTTTGACCAATATACTCTCCTACTAAATCGACTCTATCAACTTCGGTTACATGTCCTTTGGTTAATAAGCCCATTTTTTTATAGAGCTTACCCATCATTTTAGCAACAGTAGTTTTACCTGTTCCTGGATTACCTATAAAAACGGAGTGGACATTGATTTCTTCTTTTTCCTCAAATCCTTTTTCTTTTCGTAGCTGTAGAAACTGAATGTATTTGGCGTGCTCTCTAACTTTTATTTTAATGTCGGTTAACCCAATTAAAGATTCTAAGTTCTGCACGACTTCTTCAAAGGTCAAATTCTCATCTTCATCAGGAGCAAGAATAACGGGCGTTTGTCGATTTGGCAATAATACACCAGCAATTCCTTCTTCAAAAACATCATCTACATTAAAAGGAACAACTGCTAATAATTTGTCCATAAAGACCAGTTCGGCAGTATAACTATCTTGTCGCCAAGACCCTTTGACATTCGACCCCCAACCAGCGGTCAGTCGAATATATTCTTCTCCCTTTTCCACTCGATGCAATCGAACGACTTGTCCTTTCAATTCACGGGCATCATTATAGAACTTGGTGAATAATTCACATTGCCAATTACGAGTCATATTCTCGTTTTTTAAAGCAATTTCTACATAAATGTAACGAGTCTCTTCACCACTAAATTCTGTGTAATAAACCCTGTCATCTTCATTTACATCATCATAAGGCCCTTCGTATAACTTGAGTGATTGAACTTCTATATAAGGAATGTTTTGAGGAATTAACTCGTCATCTGTATCTTCGATGTAGAAATATTTTGTGGCGACCTTTTCTCCTTCAATCCACGCTTCCCAGTAATAAGTGTCTCTTTTCCAGAAAGCACCATCTTTTTTGTTGCCCCAGCCTTCTCTAATGTATACAACGCTATCGTATTTGCTCACTTTTCTTTTGAAAGGTAAAGCGCATAATTCTTTGCGCCCTTTTTTCATAGAATAGCAATGCAATTCTACTTCTACTTCCCAGTCTTCTGCATCAAATAATTTATTATGAAAGGAGAGTTCAGCGTATATATAGGATGATTCGTGCCGGTCAAAGACTTGACGGTATTTCTTTTTATTATCGGCTAACCACTCGGTTGAGCCATAGACTTTAAGTTCGCGAAACTTATATCTTTTATAGTCAGGATATTTTGGACTTTCCTCCATGCCAGTGCTACCAGTTTTTTTGTTGTGGGTTACAATTTGTGTTTTCCAACTTTTGATGGCTATTAAAAAAAACAAACTAGTTGTTTTTGTTTAATTGCGCTCCTTTAATGACCTCATATTTCTTAACACATGATAACTAACAAATTTCAATTAAAAAGAGGAGATTCGTTTGTTTTAATTCTAACTCGTAATATAAGCATAATCTGACAATTTCTTACTTTTTTAAGCAAAATTAGTTGCGAATTACTAGAAAAATATAGAAACTATAAAAACCTTTGAAAAATAAATATTTCCCGATAGAAAGTGGAAATCTTCCTAAATTACCAAATTATTTTTTGAAAGCCCTGCACTTGTCAACGTTTTTCTAGCACTCATCAAGCTTTTTTTGTACCAACTTTCTTTTAATTTACTTTTTTTTTGTAAGAAATTAATCAAAAATAAATAATCTGGTAACTTTTAAAATACTTGTCTTATAAAAAAAATACTATTTTATACATTACTCCTATTTGGTCTGTTGGGTGTTTTTAGATAATCAGAAAGAAAATAGATACCTAGAAAGAAGTGAGCAGTCAGACCGTTTATTACATAAACTGTCAGAAGTCAGATTGAATAAATGTAAACTTTTGACATTCAGTTGGTTGCCTATGTTTAATCTTACTTCTGACAGAAAATTTCAATTTTCGGTCTGACTTCTGACCTCTAAAAAATATCAGTTTATTATCTGACGCTCTATTTAGTGCTTTTTCTTATATCAGAAATAAGCCTCAGAAAATACAGATTCCTCCAATTGTGGAAGTCCAGAATATAGAAGACATTGTTCAACCTTATTTGAATAACGATAGGACCAAAGGATTATCTATAGGTACTTATCAAGATGGAAAAATAACCTTCCATAATTTTGGTATTCTTTCTTACCAATACTTGCAGTTTCAATTATTCTTCATTGGGGAACAGGTACTTTTCCTAATGGAATAGATGCGATTATAGCGATAATAGTAGGTACTATAACTGGTTGTTCGATATTGGTGGGAAGTATCAATATCGACAAAAAATGAGCTAAATTGAATTATTTTAACTAGAAATAAATAATTATTTACTTTAAAAATCAATATTATGAAAATAGCTAAAATTTATTATTATGCTTTTCGCCCTGTTTTATTGCTTTTAGGAGTTACTTGTATTCGCTATTTACTAGGCAATAAAAATATTTTTACTATAGAGCGAATTTTTATCTGTATTATTGGTGGGTTAATGCTTGGGACTATTTTTTTGCTGGTTGATATTTTTAAAAATAGATTACGAAAGACTTCTGTATGAATCGAAATAATATCATAAACCTTATTAGTCTTAATCTTCTTTTTTGGGGAGCGGTTTATTTAGTGGGATTGGGAATAGGATTTGAGTGGTACACATCAATTTTTAGTACGGAGGATAATAATTATGCACCAACCTTTTTTTGGGGAACATTATTTAATGCGCTTATCTTTTATGGTAATGCTTTTTGGTTATACCCTTTGAAAAAACGTAAAAAATGGGGTGGGATTTATTGGTTTTTAATTTGCTTTTATTCAGCATAATTGAAGGGAATGGAGATTATCTACTTACTGAGAAAATGGGATTGCAGAAAATCTTATTAGAATTACGTGGTGAATTATTGTCAACATGGATGCTTATTTTTGGTCTTTCAATAGAACTACTACCTGTTCATATATTCTTCTTTTTCCTGTCCTTTTTGAATATTTTTTACATAGACAGCCTAAAAAGAGAACAAATTAAGCGAACATTAGAAGAAGAAAAATTAAAAGCAGAGCTAAAATTCCTAAAAGCTCAAATCAACCCCCATTTTCTTTTCAATGGTATCAATAGTGTTTATCATCTAATCGACCTGAAACCAGAAATAGCGAAGACTACTTTATTAAATTTTTCTAACTTGTTGCGTTATCAACTCTATGAATGTAATGATGATTTGATACTTTTAGAAAAAGAGCTAGACCATATTAAAGACTATATTGCTATGGAAAAAATTAGAAGGGGAGAAGATGTACAAATTGAACTAACGTTACCAGAAGGGATTAATCAAGTTAAGATTCCACCCTTATTATTTACGCCTTTTATTGAAAATGCTTTTAAATATGTAACTAATGAAAGATTTCCTTACAAGACTAGGAATTGGCGGATTATTAATAACTTTAATTTATTGGCTAGGGTATGAAACTCTGCGTAGTGATTTTCCACAGCTTATTACTTTGTATGGGGCATTTTTTCTATTCTATTTAGGTGTTTTTCATTTTTCAGAAACTAAAAAAACGATTACCTTTTTTGTTGGAATAGGCATCTTTGCCCGCTTTTTACTCCTTTTTACTCTCCCCAATTTTTCAGATGATTTATACCGTTTTATTTGGGATGGTCGATTATTAACGCAAGGCATCAATCCTTTTGACCATTTACCTTCTCATTACATTGACCAGAATAGCGCTATTCCTGGCTTGACCACTGAATTATACGAACAATTAAATTCACCCGATTATTTTACGATTTACCCACCCGTCAATCAGGTGATTTTTGCGATGGCAACAGGTCTTTTTCCAAATAGTATTTGGGGGAGTAGTTTGGTGATGAAGAGTTGTTTGTTTGCTTTTGAAATAGGCAGTGTTTTTTTAATTATTCAATTATTACAGCACTTTAAATTACCTGCTAAAAACGTATTATTATATGCGCTTAACCCACTAATAATTATCGAAATTACAGGCAATATTCATTTTGAAGGCGCAATGATTTTCTTTCTATTATTGGCTATCTGGTTAATTGCTACTCGGAATAAATGGATTTTGTCTGCTATAGTCTTTGCCCTCTCGGTCGCTTCTAAATTATTGCCTTTGATGTTTTTGCCCTTGATGATTCGGCGGATTGGAAAGAGGACTATCACTGAAAAAAAATCGACTGCTCAAATTGGAATAGGCATGCTCAGGAAGGGGAGAGGGGAAAATAAAAATAGAGTATCGTCATCCAATAAATTATTGAATTTTAAGCAGTTTCTACAAAAAAGAATCGTTATAGCAGAATGGTTTTCCTTAGATTGGAAAAAAGTAATCGCCTATTTTGCTATTATTGGATTTACCTTAGGCGCTCTATTTATTCCTTTAATCAATGGCGTATTCCTCACTAATTTTGGAGATAGTTTAAATCTCTATTTTCAGAAATTTGAATTTAACGGCAGTTTATATTATTGCTTTCGATGGATAGGTTTTCAAGTGAAAGGCTATAATATTATTGGTACACTCGGTCCTGTTTTAGCTTTATCTGCGCTGACAGGCATTATCCTAATTACTTTACTAGAAGAAAAAACGGATTGGACGAAGCTATTTGAACGGATGCTTTTTGCGGTTTGTTGTTATTTATTTTGTTCAGCGACCGTACATCCTTGGTATGTGGCAATGCCGATTGTTTTTTGTGTGTTTACTCGCTATCGCTTTCCAATTTTATGGTCAGGTTTGATTTTTCTAACTTATATTAATTATAGTTATGAGGAATATTTTGAAAACCTTTGGGTGGTAGGAATTGAGTATGTTTTGGTTTTTGGGTATTTGATTTTTGAGTTTATTAGCAAAAAAGATTAGTTTTTAACACATAAGTACTAAGGCAAAAATAAACTAACATTTTTTTCACCACAGAGGTACAGAGTTCATAGAGGACATGGCGTTTTTTGACGAGTGTAGCTTACATTTACACTCAAATACATGTACTTTTTGACACAAATAGCACAAAATAAAGTTGTTAGGGATTTGGCAAAAAATAACCTACACAACAATACTATATGTTTTAAAAAAATAATTCGTGGGGCTGGATAATTCGTGGGG
>JBGCFJ010000664.1:0-1648 GCA_045106885.1 Saprospiraceae bacterium | reverse complement strand
CTATTCTGAGGAGGTGGAGGAGTTGCAGACCCAACAACAGAGCGGCTAAATTCTGAAGAGAAGTGATGCGTCGTATAAATGTGTCGATTATTAGACCAGTTCGGTTGATAGGCAGCCGCTTCTAAAATAGATTTAAAAATAGCAGACCATTTATGTTCTACGCCTAAGGCAAAGGCAAAAGGTAGCATCGCTTCAAAATGTTCGGGCGTTCTATCTGGCGGATTTAATAAATTCATTCTGTCCTTTTCCGCCATTTCCAAGTACCTTTTAAACCCTTCTATTTCTGATTGTAATTTTAGTTTTTCTTCGGTAGGTCTTTTTATTAAATACCCATAAATAATCAACGAAATGATAGCCGTTGGAATAAACAATCCTAAAGCAACGGTATTGATGTTAGCACCATTAAATAGACTAAAAAGTGTACCTTTTAATTCAGTCAAGCCCATAAATAAAGGCGTTCCTCCCGTAAAAATGACGAACATTAAAAAAGGAACGGCAAACCTTGTTAGTCCCGCAGGAAGTTTTCCTTTGGAGGAGAATATCGTGAATAAAATTAAGGCGGGCAAACCAATGAAAACCACGGACAATAAAGCTAGACCTATCCAATCCATTTCTGTTCCTGTCCGATTCATCATAAATACCGCCGCAATAATCGTCAAAAAACTAATAATGATAGGCACAACCAAAAATTCTCTATTATTTCCTTCTTTTACAAATCCTTCATGCTGGGCTAAGATGTTATTTTGATGTGCCTCGTAAGCTCTTTTTACTGGCATCTCATAAGAACCATCTATTGTTACTTTTGTCCCACCTGAAAACAATTGCGCCATCAAAGCTCTATCTTCTTGATACAATTCCGTTAGATTACTATTCAATTGTGTTAAGGTATAAGTCTTACTACTCGATATAAATCCACCACCTTTATGTTCATCTATGCGTAAATATCCATTGATGGCTAAATTTATAATGGAGGCAGTTACTTTATTTGTCTGATACCCTTCTTTGGCAATATAACTTAAAGAAGAAGGAGAATAGCCTTGAGGAGAAGCAAACATTGGATAAGGAGTGGGTTTTGGTGGGTCTACCCCATATTTATTCCAAGTCGTTACAAAATATCCTAAAAGTCCAAAAGCACTTAAACATAAAACCAAAGCCGAGCCGTAGCGTTCTAAAAAAGACGGACCTTCTACAATTCCTTTTTCAAAACCTACACCGACAGACAAGCCTTCTCTAGGTTGCAAAGCTTCTGTCGTTTGGAAATAAATTTCGTTTCCTTTATTAAATTCTTTGGTTGTACATTTTTGTTCTCTAGAACCGTATTTTCCTGTAAAACAAATTTTCTGTAAATGGTTTGCTCCTGGAGGCAATTGAACTAAACAAGTCGCATTCTCAATTATATAACGAGAATCTTGACCAATCGCATTCCAAGCAATTTCATCTGCTTTTTCCAATTGTTCTACCTGATTTGGTACAGTGTATTCTATTGTATAGTTATAAGTACCTTTTTTCAAAAAAACATCTCGTTTACCGATATACATGATTTCCTTTCCGCCTTCATAATCCGTATGAAAACCTTCTGATTTTCCATCCCTTAATACTTTTGTAACATTATATCGAATTGGCATTTTCTTACCACTGTGCATGGTTC
>JBGCFJ010000663.1:0-1905 GCA_045106885.1 Saprospiraceae bacterium | reverse complement strand
AGACGGGGTCAGAGCGCTGCTCTTTTAGTAAAAAATTAAGGAGCGTAGCTTCGAAACGGTCTGTAGGAATTGCTGAATGTCCATTTTTCCTTTAAGGAGCGTAGCTTCGGCACGATATAGCAATCTTTTTTCGGTCAATATATATCTAGAGCGTCAGATAAAAAACTGATAAAGGTTAGTCGAACGATTGGGCAAATATTTTTGAAAATTGGGCAGATTTCCTTCTAAAAATTGTGCTTGTGCGACATCATAGCGCAAAGCATCCAAGACCATAAATAAAATATTCGACTGCCCTATCTTTGTTTTCATATCCTCCATTGATTTAATACATCTTCCAATAATAGCAGAGAGGCAATACTCGCTATCTTTTTACAAGTTGTCAGTCGAGGTTTTGTCGTCAAATGAACGCCATACCAGCCTGCATTTTCAGCGCCTAAAATATCCTTTTCCCAATGGTCTCCAATCATACAAAAATGGGCATTTAGTCCAAATTGGTTTTGCACCAATTGAAAAATTGCTAATTCAGGCTTTTTACAACCTAATGCCTCAGAAATAAAAATATGACTAGTAAGAAAAAAATTATTCAGCCCAGTTTGAGCAATCTTTTTACTTTGATTTTGGATACCACCATTCGTCAATAAAATACAGTCGTATTTTGCTTGTAGCTTCAATAAAACGCTATTTGTAGTCGTATTAATTTTTACAAATCGACTAATATTTTGGCTAATTAATATCCAAATAGTAGCGGCTTTAGTAGGAAGGTTTAGAAATGTTTTTAGCCATTGACAAAAAGAAATTCTATCAGAATGCCCTTGTTCGTCTTGCGCTTGGATAGCCGTTTTTTGGGAAATAGAAGGGTATTATCTAAATCAAATACAAGTTTAATTTTTGAGGTGTTATCGTTCTTCAAGCGTTAAATGATTTATGTCAATAATTGAACAATTATCATTCAAAGGTAAATCAAACTAATTTAATTTACAATATTTTGCTACTTATTTTTTATAACTTCATTTTTTTGATTATAAAAAATTATTTCTTTTCGAAAATTCCAAATAATTCATTTCCAGCCCGAGGTGCAATAGAATTATGACAATCCACAAAAGTTTTCGGTACAAAATAAGGCGCTAAATAGTGGAGGTAAGCTGCTTTAGTCCCACCAAAAGGTCGTTTAGAGACTCCTACAACAAGTGGAATGTCAAACCATAAGCCGACCAATTTTCCACCATCGACTAATAACGCTGCCATTTTTTTCGCATAGGCTTTTCGATTAGCTTTAGTCGGTTCAAAAGAACAAAAGAAAGTTTGTTCGATAATTAAATCGTATTGTCCTATTTGTTCGAAAAAATTACCTAATAGTAATTGGGATGCAGGAAAATCAGGTACTCGCTGTTGCAGTGCTTTTAAAGGAATTTCTGAAATATCTAAAACATGGACATTTTTAAAACCTTGTTGCCATAAATACTCTGCTTCGTAAGCATTGCCTGCTCCAGGGATTAGGATTTTTAAATCTTTATTTTTTAGTTGGTCAAAGTATTCTTTTAGTGGTGTAGAAGGATAGCCAATATCCCAGCCTGTTCGGTTTTCTTCGTATCTTTTTGACCAGAAGGCTTGTTCAGAATTCATATTCATTATTTCAGTTTTAATGATTGTAGCGGATTGTGGTGATTCTAAAATCAACCCCTTTAGGGGGTTTATGTCGGTAGAAAATGGGAGCTAATCCTTATTTTACCGTGCCTTTAGGTACGGAATGTTATACATAATGTACCTAAAGGCACATTTTTGATTCGTAAAACATCATTTTCTACCGACATTTTGTCCCGCTGGGACAGCTTCACCGCAAAACATTATAATCAGAAGTTTTAATAGATTTTGTACTTAAAAGAACAGAAAAACAGCATCGAGGGT
>JBGCFJ010000662.1:0-6087 GCA_045106885.1 Saprospiraceae bacterium | reverse complement strand
CTATTCGTGGCCAAAGACTATATCTTATACCTAAACTAAAACCTGTCTTACCAATATTTATTTGACTACTTATGTATGGATTAATAGCTACATCAAGGTTTTTCTTAGCACTTCCGTCGTAAATTGTACCATTTTCAATTTGGGAGATTGTTGGCTGAAAGCTGTCTCTAAATTTTGTGTGATATACATTAAAAATGAAACTACTGCCTATACCAATACGGAAAAACGAAATTGGATTAAAATTCAAATTCATTCCATCAATGGTAATTTGGCTTCGTTTATAATCTGCATTTCTATATACAAAACTAGTTGTATTCAAAGGCTTAGTATGGGAAGTAGCAATCTGAATTTCTTCTTTATTTTGATTGTAACTAATTCCTATTTGAGTACTTAATCTTTTATTCCAATAATAATTTTTCGAGATACCACCAATTAAATTATAATTCTGTGGTTCTGCTGAATTATTAATACCAATATTCATAGGGGTACACAAAAAAAAGAATATATGAAAAATTGGTAAAAAAGTATAAAATTAGTGGGCTAATAATTTTCCGGACAAGAAAAAAGCCCACTAATGCAAATTAAAAATTTATACAAAGCTATCAAAAAATTCGTATTCAATCTATACTCAAATAATTTACAAGGACATGCTTTAGCAAGAGCGAAAAACCTAATCAACTTGATGTATGGCATAATGAGGAGTAAAAAAAGTAGTCTTTCTGGGATAGCAGAAGGAATGCCAGGTCGAACCCAAGATAAAACAGAGGAGAAAGATAGAAAACCTAAGAAATTTGCCAGTAAGGTTAAGCAAATAAAAAGATGGCTAATGAGCCAACATAATAACTATGAAACTCATTTCTTCCCTTTAGCAGTAATTCTATTAGAAGTCTTAGCTAAAAGAGGAGAATTAATTTTTGCTATAGATGGTTCGATTATAGGTAATGGTTGCATAGGTCTAATGATAAGTGTGGTTTTTCAAGGACGTTCTTTGCCTATTTGCTGGGTAGTTCGCAAGGGAAAAAAAGGTCATTTTCCAGAAAGGATGCACGTAGAATTGTTAGAGCAGCTTAAAACGATTACTCCAGATGAAGTTAACATCATTATTTTGGGAGATGGAGAATTTGATGGTTGCCAAGTCCAACAAACTTGTGCTGATTTTGAGTGGAAATATGCATTCAGGGCAAGTAAAAGCGTCCTCATTACTCAAGAAGAGGAAACCTTTCAACTCAAAGATATGGCATTAGGTGCTTTGCCTTATTTATTTTTTGAAGGGGTCTTTTACACAGCTAAAGAATATGGTGAAGTTAATGTTGGTTACTTTCATCAAAAAGGTTACAAAGATCCACTTTGTTTGGTGACAAATTTTGAATCCATCGAAGAAGCACATCAATATTATAAAAAGCGATTTTTGATTGAGACTTTTTTCTCAGATATTAAATCCAGAGGATTCAATGCTCAAAAATCTAAATTAGAAGACCCTGAACGAATTAGTACGCTACTGATTCCTCTTTGCTTGAATTATATTTTCACCATTCAACAAGCCATTCAAGCTTTTTTGCAAGAATTAGTGCCTTTTTTAACCTATGAAAATAAAAAAGAAGCGAGTTTATTTACTATTGGTCGCAGAATGCTTCTTTTCTGTGAAGAAAATTTCTTGAAAATTAAGTTTTCTCTCTCGACTTTTTTATATTCTAAATTTTGTGTACCCCTTTGAATTCCACTTTTGAGGATAGCTCGCTGTTCTGATACTACCCATTCTTTACCACTTAACACGATATTACTAATCGTGCCTGACGAGATAGATATTCCTAGACTTTTATATAAGGCTTCTAAGCGTCCTTGGGTGGTGTCACAAAATTGATGTAATAATTGGGTAAGACTACGGATACCTAAGCCAAATTCTCCTACGTATTCTTTCGGAAGTTTACCTCGAAATGTCTTGCCTAAACTTGGTGAGTAATAGACTGCTACTTTATATAATACATTGTTTCTTACTAAATCTACATCTTGTTGGATTACTGTATCATAATATTTAAATACCGCATCTGCTGGTAAGTCTACCTTTTCTACCTTGCATAATTCTATCTTATCTATTGGTATATTTGGCTTCTTTGGTCCTTTTTTATTGTTCCGCTTTCGTTTTTTTGTATCCTCCTTAGGCTTTTCTTCTTCTTCCGCTACTCCTTCCTCTTCTGTCTTTTTACCTTCTTTAAATATTGGTTTTCCTTGTTCTTTTTTTAATCGGTTAATTTCATCCTTCAACGATTGAACTTCTTTTTTATAATCCTCTTCTTTTTTAAAATAGTCTTCTAGCTTATTCAATAGCAGTACTACTACTTCTCGTAACGAAGATAGATTAAGCTTTTTTGGGTTGATATTTTTTAAAAAATCGTACATGCTGCCGCTAAAATATATTTTTTATTTCAGTTATTAAAATAATGACCATCCCTTAATTGGTAATTTCTTTTTTACTTAAGTAGGTGAGTCTAAATAATTGACACTTTTGAACGGCTCTTTTTCTGTTAGCATCCCATCCGAAAGCGGTTCACAAGCGGTGCTTGCTCATCCTTAAAAATAGTTCCGTAGCGACGGCTATAAAACGATTTTGAAGAAACTTTAAACAAAAAAATAGCTCGCTCAAATTGTGACGCTTATTTAAACCCACCTACTTACTTTACCAGTACGTTTTGAACGGATACAAGTCGGTTTCCATAACTTTTTCAACTTCATCTGGTGTCAATCAAATCTTTGTTCTAACTTTTACTCTTTTGACTCCAAAGTCTGATTCTTGAAATATGGTGTTCGTATGATGCTTATCTCGAAACGATAACTTTAGAAACTTTTTCAGTACTTCAAAAATCTTAGAAACATTATTCGCAGAATGACTTCTTGGTTCATCATATAACCAGTTTTGAAACTCATCTCTAAATTTCCAATCAATCATGTCAAAATCTATTTCTGTTTTAATAGCTTTTCCATAGCTTTTGAGTGGTTTTGCCATGTTTTCGTTGAAGGATAAGTCGGTGTTGAAATAATAGTATTAGTAGACCTTTTTGTTGCATATATTGTGAAATTAGCGCTCAAATCAGAAATCATAGTTCAGAAATCATACATCATAAATCCGTTCTGTTTTAATTTAAAATTGATTTAAGATTTTTGATTTTTTATAACTTATAACCTACCCTAAATTGTATAGACCGAGAATATTTGACTAGATTCCATATTAGATAATCGCCTTGCGAATCAAAGAAAGATACCCTTTCTCCGATATTCCTTTTTCATAAAAGCCTTTCTTTAATAACAGTTGGTGCATTTTAGGTAAATTATAAGGAGGCACGCCCATCATTAAATGATGCTCTGCATGATAGTTGACATAGTGTGGGGCGACAAATAAACGTTCTATAGGATTGGCATAAGTCGTTCTAGTATTCGTCTGTGGGTCACCTGATTGAATGACTAAAGAATGTTCTGCTATTGAACGAATTCTATTAAATAATTGGAAAGTCGTGAAAAGCGAAATAATCCAAAGTAAGTATAACCAAGGATGACCAGTCATCCAAAGCATCCCAAAGATTAAAAAATTGACAAATATGGGCCCTGATAGATTGGTAATCCCATTATAAAGCATCTTCCTAGGGCTACGCTCTGCTGGATCTATCCATTCTATTTTTTTTCCAAGATTATATTTTAAGATGCCCAATTCCATCATTATAAAAGCTATCTGTCCTTTGATACCTGTCATGCCACTTAAATCCCTGAAAAATTTTCGGCACATACTAATCATTCTTGCGGGATAGCCTGTTGTCAATAATAAATCAGGATCTTCGTCCGTACCTGTATGCACGTGATGTATATTGTGATAAGGCCGATAAGCACCTAAATCTCCTAAGACTGGATAAGCGCCGAACCATCTGCCAATCACATTATTGAGTCGTTTAGATTTAAACAAAGCATAGTGACCCGTATCATGCATAATGATGGAACAAGCCAACTGGCGACCGCCCATGATAAACCATGCAGCTATATAAGTCAGCGGATGTGGAAAATAAATGACTAAAGCAAAGGTCGCAATGATTGAAGCCAAAGTAAATAGGACCTCATAGAAACCTCGCCAATTAGATTTTTGAAGTAATGTTTTTCTTTCTTCTTTAGTAAGCCATTTGGAAGCGGAAAGCGTATTTTTCATGAATTTAAATTTAAAGATTTAAAACAGTTTCTTAGTAACCAAGAATTTAAGTACCTACTATCAAATAATCGTCACTTTTGATTTAGGCTATTTTTTCGCTAGACGAGGCATGAAGAAGTGTCAACTTCTGAACCGCAAAGCGGACGGGATGGCTTGCATAGCCCCGCTACGGAAATATTTTTTAACCTGAGCTAAGAAAGGAAGATTCGGGATGAGCAAACACCGTTTGTGAACCGTTTACGGACAGGAGTGCTGAT
Organism: Saprospiraceae bacterium; assembly: GCA_045106885.1. GTDB lineage: Bacteria > Bacteroidota > Bacteroidia > Chitinophagales > Saprospiraceae > JAFMDF01. Next base: position 1,644 of record JBGCFJ010000662.1, on the reverse strand, counting down.
TTCTTAGTGAACCGCTTGCGGATGGGATGCTTAAAGTGGAAAAAGAGCCCATCATAAAGTGTCGAGTATTTGGTTGTAGGTACTTATATCCACCCGTCGAATATAAATTCCATCACCCATTGTAGTTTTCTGTGATAATTGCTTTTGTAAAAAGAAAATAAGTTCTTCCTTTAGACACTCCAAGGTCTAAAAGACGCTTGGAGGTCTGGTAAGGCCTAAAGCAATTTATACAGTACTACAACTTTCAGTCAGTATAATGAAAAATATTTTTACCCTTTTATTTCTCTGTTCTACGCTGCTATTATTTGCACAGAAACAAGAGCAACCAAGCAATCAGCATGGATTTCATACCCATAATGGCACCATTTGTACTATTGGCGAACCAATGCCTGGATTTGTTATTCCTGCTCGGGCAAAAAGTCGGAATCCGCCGCCAAATCCCATTGTTTTTCAAGTTACCTATAGAAATAATGTACCCCAAGCAGCTAAAGATGCTTTTGAAAGAGCTACTGGAATTTTAAGTAATTTATTTTCTAGTACCGTGCCTATTACCGTTTCTGTGGGTACAGTGGACACAGTTGGCGGGAATACACTGGCAGCAGCAGGTGCTGGAGGTTTTAGAAAGAATTTTAAAAATGCCCCGATTCCAAATACGGATTATCCTCTTCCTTTAGCAGAAAAATTGGCAGGAGAAGATTTAAGTTCCCCATCAGAAACTGCAGATATTGTCGTTACTTATAATTCTACTCGAAATTGGAATTATACTTCTACTAGTGTTACTGGCAGTCAATTCGATTTTGTGACAGTTATTCTACATGAAATATTACATGGGATGGGTTTTGCTTCTTCTGCCTTCCAAAATATAGCAGGTGATTATCTCACTTCTGGCACTAGAAGTTTACCTAGTGCTTATACTAATGCTTTAGAGAATAGAGCCGCAGAAAATATAGTGCTTAATTATGAAGATCAGTCTACAGATTTAGGCATTCAATTACGTAGCAATGGTTTATTTATCAATACTCCTTCTTTTACTAATGCTACCGAATTACCTAAAATTTATGCACCTGGTGTTTATCAACCAGGTTCTAGTATCAGTCATTTAGATGAAGCTACTTATAGAAATACGCCTCATAGTTTAATGAAACCATCTATTGCACCTGGAGCTATTGTACATGACCCAGGCGATATTGCTTTAAATATTTTATATGATATTGGTTGGTCTTTCACCAATGTAGCTCACGAATCTGATGCAGGTGTAGAGGATAATAGTTTACCTTATGAAGTGGTCGCATCAGTAGTTTCCGAGCAAGGTTATGACCCTGCTTCTGTGACTTTACATTATTCTCAAGATACTTTCAGAACAGAAACAACTGCGGCAATGACTGCTACGGGAAATGCGGATGAATTTACCGCTACCCTTCCAGCGCCTAATGAATTTACTATTTTCCAGTATTATATTTCGGTTAATGATAGTCGAGATTTACAATTTTCCTCTCCTGCTGGTGCGCCAGTTCCTGTTCATCATACTTATTTCTATCAATTAGATAATACCTTACCAGAAATTGTCCATGAACCTGTAAAATTGGCTGGAGATGCCGATAGTGAAATACCATTAGATGCCAGTGTAACAGACTTTTTCACGGG
>JBGCFJ010000661.1:0-3585 GCA_045106885.1 Saprospiraceae bacterium | reverse complement strand
GGTGGCAAGAGACTTTTTTAGTGATTTGGTCAATAAATTACATCAAAAATTTGAAAGAAAAGTAGTGGTGTTGGTAGATGAATACGACAAGCCACTAGTAGATAATTTATTAGAGTATGATAAATTTAAGGAAAATCAAAGCATTTTAAGAGGGCTATATGGCAACATCAAAGGCTTAGATGCCCACCTTGAATTTGTGATGCTAACAGGCGTCAGTCGGTTTTCTAAAATTGGTGTTTTTTCGGGTTTAAATAATTTGGAAGACATTTCTATAGATGATAGGTACCATAGTATAGTCGGTTTTAGTGAAACAGAATTAGCCCATTATTTTCCTGAGCATTTAACTGCTTTAGTACAAAAAACAAAACTGCCCTTAGTTCAATTAAAAAAGCATATCAAATTTTGGTATAATGGTTTTTCTTGGGATGGGGAACATCGACTGTACAATCCTTTTTCCTTATTCAATTTATTTCACAAAAGAGTTTTTGCCAATTATTGGTTTTCGACGGGTACGCCTACTTTCTTGATTGATTTAATTAGAGTGCAAAAACAAATCCCCGAAGATTTTGAGAAAATTAGAACCTATGATTTAGAAGGGGCTGCAGAAAATTTCAAGGAATTTCCGCTAATTCCCATCCTTTTTCAAACAGGTTATTTGACGATTAAGCGAGTAACTTTTGATGGTTTGCGACCTGTTTATGAATTGTCCTATCCAAATGATGAAGTGCGCCATTCGTTATTATCGTACATTGCTGGTAATTTTATCAATAAAGACCAATACAAAATTGAACCAGAAGTTATCAAACTTCGAGAAGCTTTAATAACAGAAAATATACCTGATTTTTTACAATATTTGCGTAGTTTTTTTGCAGCTATTCCCGCCCGTTTGCATTTACCCAAAGAAGCTTATTATCATTCTATGGTTTATATGCTGCTTCGATTATCAGGTGTTCAATTATTATTAGAAAAAGAAACGGATAAAGGTAGAATTGATGGGGTATTAGAACTAGCTGATAAAATTTATATCATTGAATTTAAGTTTGCTACATCTAAAAGAATTAAGCGAGTCGCCACTCTAGCAGATAAAGCCATTCGGCAGATTGAAGCAAAAAAGTATTACGAACCTTACCTAGCGGCTAACAAAAAAGTTATCTTATTAGGAATTGGTTTTTTAGATAAAGCCATTGCTGGAAAAGCGAAATATTTTGTCTAAATCATAGTGATTTCCAAAATCACCATGATTTAAATTAAAAATACAAGCACCGTCAACGTTCAAGCGCAGGAATCAAGCCATAGGACAACTTCTCCTGATGGAAATTAAGAAATCCTTCTACACTACCAAACCACTCCAGAATCTCTGCTTTAGGAATTCTGGTTTCGCACTTGTCATCAAGGAAAACATGATAAGAACTATGCGGCCAACTTTCAGGCGTTTTAGTAAATTTATGAAGGACTGGATTTAAATGTAGGTAACGAATTACGTTTGTTAGATACCTAGCAGTATCCACCATTTTGCGCTTGGTATTTTGTCTTACTAAACTTCCCTTACGGTTATGGTATTTATTAAAAGCTTTGGCATAGCCGCCTAAGAAATTATGGAATTGTCGGTGAACGATGTAATGATTTAGTGCTTCTCTAGATAAGCCTTCTGGAATTTTTAAATTGTTGTCTTTTCTTTTTTTCTCTGCTAAGAAATCCAGTAGCGTTTTTTCAGACCTGACTTTTATTAATAAATGAAAATGATTAGGCATTAAGCAGTAGGCTAAAGTGGAGACGACTCCATTTAGTTTTTTTGCATACTTCTCCAAAAAATAGTAGTAATTTTCTTCATCTATAAACATGTTCTCTGAACCATTCGCATGGTTATAAACATGATAGATTCCTCCTGGTTCGTAGGGTGGTTGTTTACTCATAGTTATTGTTTTAATGGTTGATATATAATTAAATCATGGTGATTTTTAAGATGAATAAATCATGGTGATTTCCAAAACCACCATGATTTGGTAGAACTAATCTTCCTTCCTTAATTCAATCATAACTTCCAATATCTGACTAGCCGCCTCCGAAATAACCGTCCCCGGTCCAAAGACCCCAACAACCCCAGCCTTAAACAAAAAATCATAATCCTGCGGAGGAATCACTCCACCAGTAATCACAATAATATCTTCTCGACCCAAATCAGCTAAGGCTTGAATAGTTTGCGGTACTAAAGTTTTATGCCCTGCTGCCAAAGAAGAAATACCCAAAATATGTACGTCATTTTCGATAGCCTGTTGTGCGGCTTCTTGAGGTGTTTGGAATAGTGGCCCGACATCAACATCAAAGCCAATATCGGCAAAACTAGTCGCAATCACTTTGGCGCCTCTATCATGTCCATCTTGTCCTAGTTTAGCGACCATAATTCTTGGGCGACGACCTTCTAATTTCGCAAATTGATTGGATAAGGCTCTCGCTTTTTGAAACGCTTCATTATTTGTTCCCATAGCACTTGAATAGGCACCTTGAACCGTTCGAGTAGTCGCTTTATAGCGCCCAAAATGCGTTTCCATTGCATCCGAAATTTCGCCTAAAGTGGCTCGAACTCTTGCCGCTTCAATGGCAGCGGCTAATAAATTACCTTCGCCACCAGCCACATCGGTTAAGTTTTTTAATGCTTTTTGTACCGCTGCTTCGTCTCGTTCTGCTTTTATTTTTTTGATACTCGCTACCTGCGAATTTCTAACGGCAGTATTATCTACTTCTAAAGTATCTAAAGTTTTTTGTTCGTCGTCATTCTGGAAGATATTGACACCAATAATTTTATCGACTCCACTATCAATTCTCGCTTGTTTTTTAGCAGCAGCTTCTTCAATTCGCAATTTGGGCAAACCATTTTCAATCGCCTTTGCCATGCCGCCCAATGCTTCCACTTCTTCAATTAAAGCCCATGCCTTTTCCACAATTTCTTTAGTCAAATATTCTACATAATACGAACCGCCCCAAGGGTCAACGACTTTGGTAATATCTGTTTCTTGTTGTAAATATTTTTGGGTATCTCTGGCAATTTTAGCAGAGAAATCAGTCGGTAAAGCAATTGCTTCATCCAAAGAATTGGTATGTAGTGATTGCGTACCACCAAAGACTGCTGCCATCGCTTCAATCGTCGTTCGAGCAATATTATTAAAAGGGTCTTGTGCGGTTAAACTCCAACCAGAAGTTTGGCAATGCGTCCGCAAAGCCAATGATTTTGGATTGGTTGGATTAAATTGTTGGACAATTTTTGCCCAGAGCATTCTAGCCGCTCGCATCTTGGCAATTTCCATAAAATGATTCATGCCAATGCCCCAAAAGAAAGATAATCTTGGTGCAAAATCATCTATTTTTAAACCTGCTTTTAAACCTGTTCTAATATATTCCAAGCCATCTGCTAAAGTATAAGCTAACTCAATATCCGCAGATGCCCCTGCCTCGTGCATGTGGTAACCACTAATACTAATCGAGTTAAATTTTGGAATATTTTGCGAAGTATATTCAAAAATATCCCCGATAATTCGCATCGAAGGTTGTGGTGGATAAATGTAAGTATTCCGCACCATAAATTCCTTC
>JBGCFJ010000660.1:0-6001 GCA_045106885.1 Saprospiraceae bacterium | reverse complement strand
TAGCCAGTTAGACCAGTCAATTTTTCTTCTAAGGAATTCAAAAAATGCTTGCATAATGGATTATGGACGCATTTTTTGAGTTTCTTAGAAGGGAAAAAGGCGGTATAAATGGTTGATTATTTCTGCCACTTTGCCTTAAATTCGACTATTGAGAACTAACTCTTTTACTGGATAACTTCCTGTTATCCAGCAAATTGAAAACAACGAAAATTACTGGATAACGGGAAGTTATCCAGTAATACGCTCTCTCTCCACTTGCCAAATCTGATAAGAATTATAAACATTGTGCAAGACAATGTAAAAAATAGGCCCTAAAGCAATCACAGGGTTAAAATACGAGAGTGCCATCCAAAGACCAATCATGGTGTTTTTTCGTCCCAATGCTAGGCTATAAGTTAAAGGATTAGTTTGCTTTCCTATCAATGCGCCAATTTTAAATTGTGCCACACATAAACAACTTACCAGTAAGAAAATACCAATCAGTTCTTGTCCAATAACTTCCTGGTTATTTTGCACAAAAAAAGAAGCATTTCCGCAGGCAATAACTATATTGGTTAAGAATAACGGAAAACTAATAAAGTCTAAACTGGCTATGGTTTGTTTTAATTTAAGTGGGGCTTTCTGTAGGATTTGACTGGCAATTAAAGGTAAAAAGACGAGTGAAAGCACTGGATAAACCAAATTACTTAAAGATATATTCCCTTCTATTTTTAAAAAATAAGTCAATAAAAAAGGGAGTAGTAATGCAATAATGGGGGTTGATAATATTACAGAAACCGTTACTTCGCCTACATTGGTTCGCAATAGTTGGGCTATTACGGGTGCAGCTGCGGCTGTTGGTACAATGGAGACGGTAAAAGCGATTAGCGCTAAATTAGCAGAAAAAGGTTGAATAATCGTGTATAAAATTAGCGGCAAGCCAATATTAATCGCCAAAATCTTGAAATGAGTCACATTGAATAACTGCCAATTTACTTGAATACCTAAAAAAGCAAAAAAGAGCATCACCATCAAATTATACCGAATTAAATAGGTATAAGCATGTCCGAAAGTGAAAATACTTCCGAAAATAATAGCGGTGAAAATGAATAGGGCTTTTTTCATGTTTTTCAGTTGTCGGTTGCCAGTTGCGGGTTACCAGTTTCCTGTTTACAACTCGCAACTAGTATAATTATTTTAGCACCCCAATCACCCCATCCTTAAATAATTCCAATTCTTTAGTCGTACTTTCCAGCGGGTCATAAACAGTTGCATCTGCTTTTCCTTGACCAGAAACAATATGAATCGTCCAAGAAGCATCAATAGTGGCAACAGACTGTGCAATCATCTTTCCATTAGAAAATACGCCGCCAATCACTTCATTGGCTACAACTACTCCACCCTTATCATAAGTGACTATTCTATATTGGTAATCCATTAAGCCCGCTTTAAAATAAATGATTGCAATAAAATCAGCGGTATCAGGAATACAAAAGCAAGGGATAAACTCTGTAAATTCATCCATTTCCTTTTCCTCTAAAGGTAAAATATAGTCGTCAATCTCTAATGGGTCTAAGGGGGTATTTGCCCGACTAAATTCAATATGTGTATCACTCCCCAAGGTGACTGGTAAATCAACTGGTGGAAATTTTTTTAAAAAGGTGGTAAAACTTACTTTTTTAACACGATTACGAGCCATTTTTTTATGGTTGACGGTAGGGCTGTTAAGTTCTATTTTGCAAGTGGTAAAATGTTAATTTTTTACCTTAGAATTTTAATTTGCACGGAGCAATTCTCCCTTTGAAGCAGGGGTGATTGGTTCTAAAAAATGGAGACTGCTGGTGAGGACATTTTGTCCGCAACCTCTATACTGCTCGCCTCTGGCGAGTATCAGTATCTAAAACGCTCGCCAGAGGCGAGCTAATATAGGTTGCGGACTGCAAGTCCTCACCAGCATGATTCGAAAATTAATAGAACCAATCCCCCCTGCCTTTGAAGAGGGTTAGGGGGATGTTAGCCTTTAATTTCTTGAATTGCCCTCTTCAAAAGGGGAAAAAATCGTGCAAATATCTAGATTCTATGATAAAATTTAACATTTGAAAATTTCTAAATTAGAATTTAACAACCTTATGGTTGATAGTACACGATGACATATTCACGGTGCACCACTAAAAAAAACGCAAAGTTAAGGTAATTATAAGGATTGAAGTAGTAAAGAAAGGAAGGATTGAAGGTGAACTGCATCTCCTACCATATTCGTTAGGCTATTTACAATCTCATTTATAATACAAACCTTTAGAAAATCATCCGTGTTACATTTCATCCGTGTTCAAAAAATCCATAAAGAATATACCCCTTCGATAGTTTTTTGATGGTATAAAATCCATCGTTAATACTTTCTACCTAACAGAACTTAGTGTCACAAAAAATACCCATCCTGTTAATCTTGCAAAGTTCTGTCCTCCTGTAAACCTGTAAATAGAATAATTCTAAATAAGAAGTCAAAAAGCGGGAAACACCAACTAAATCTTTGATTTTGCGCTTTAATAAATACATTTGTGGGAAAAGTGAGCGCTAGACAGCAACTTTACATTAATTTTAACAACTACATAATATTCATCAACACATGAATTGGTTTACTAAATTTCTAACATCATCAATCGGTCGGAAGCTCATTATGAGTTTGACTGGATTGTTTTTGATTGTCTTTTTACTAGTACATTTGATTGGTAATTTGCAATTATTAATTCCAGACGGAGGAGAAGCATTTAATCTATATGCTAAATTTATGACGACAAATCCAGTCATTAAATTTACTTCTTATGGATTATACGCCTTTATCTTATTACATGCTATTCAGGGCTGGTTATTGTGGGCGAAGAATAGAAAAGCTAGAGGTGGTCAAGGTTATGCGGTACAAGCAACAAGAGCTACGGGCACAAATGCTGGAATCGCTAAAAGAATGGGCGCTTTAGGAACGATTGTTTTTGTCTTCTTATTTATACACATGGGACAATTCTGGTTCAAAATGAAAATAGGAGACGTGCCTGTACAAATGTATGACGGAGTAGAGGCCAATGATTTATATACAGTTGTAAAAGCAGCCTTTACGAATATTGGATATGTTTTATTTTATGTGATTTCCATGTTGTTTATTGGGATGCACTTAATGCATGGTTTCCAATCGGCTTTTCAGACCTTGGGTTTAAACCACCAAAAATATACGCCTTTCATTAAATTTTTAGGAAATGCTTATGCTATTTTGATTCCTTTGGGATTTGCATTAATTCCAATTATCTTTTTTGTTAAGAATATGTGATAAACGGTATTTTGTTTTGTGTTTCTAGACTGAAACCCAACACCTGATACCTGACTCCTTTTAAAAAATTAAAAAATCAATATATATGGCACTTAAGAATAATGTTCCAGATGGCCCACTAGCCGAAAAATGGACAAATTATCGAGGTTCAATGCCTTTAGTTGCCCCTAATAATAAGCGTAGATTAGAAGTGATTGTGGTTGGAACGGGATTAGCAGGTGCATCTGCTGCCGCTACGATGGGCGAATTAGGGTATAATGTAAAATGTTTTACTTTTCACGATAGTCCAAGACGGGCACACTCTATTGCTGCCCAAGGTGGTATCAATGCTGCTAAGAATTACCAGAATGATGGAGATTCTGTTTGGCGGTTGTTTTATGATACGATTAAGGGAGGGGATTATAGAAGTAGAGAAGCAAATGTACACCGTTTGGCAGAAGCGAGTAGAGAAATTATTGACCAAGCGGTTGCGCAAGGCGTGCCTTTGGCAAGAGAATATGGTGGATTATTAGCCAACCGTTCTTTTGGTGGCGTTCAGGTGAGTCGTACCTTCTACGCAAGAGGTCAGACGGGTCAGCAGTTATTAATTGGTGCTTACCAAGCTTTATCTCGGCAGATTTCTAAAGGAAATGTAACGATGTATAACCGACATGAGATGTTGGATTTGGTAAAAATCGACGGAAAAGCAAGAGGGATTATTGCGAGAAATTTATTGACAGGTAAATTGGAGCGCCACGCAGCACATTGTGTTGTTATGGCAACGGGTGGCTACGGAAACGTTTTCTACTTATCGACCAATGCAATGGGAAGTAATGTAAGTGCAGGATGGAGAACCGTGAAAAGAGGTGCTTTATTTGCGAATCCATGTTATACGCAGATTCACCCAACTTGTATTCCTGTATCGGGGGATTATCAGTCTAAGTTGACCTTGATGTCCGAGAGTTTGAGAAATGATGGACGGGTTTGGACACCAGCTAAATTAGAAGATGCTAAGGCAATTCGAGAAGGTAAAAAGACGGCTCTAGATATTCCAGAGGAAGATAGAGATTATTACTTAGAGCGTCGTTATCCTGCTTTCGGTAACCTAGTACCTAGAGATGTTGCCTCACGGGCAGCCAAAGTGGAATGTGATAAAGGACATGGTATTGTTGCAACTGGAAATGGGGTATTCTTAGATTTCGCCGCAGCGATTGAAAGATACGGAAAATCAACTGCACACTCTCAAGGATTACACAATCCTGGTAAAGATATTATTACTAAACTTGGTACAGCTGTCGTAGAAGAAAAATACGGCAACCTTTTCGAAATGTACGAAAAGATTTCGGGTGAAAATCCGTACAAATTCCCAATGAAAATTTACCCTGCTGTTCACTACACAATGGGCGGTATTTGGGTAGATTATCATTTGGAAACAAATATTCCTGGTTTATTCTGTTTAGGAGAAGCCAACTTTAGTGACCACGGAGCGAATCGTTTAGGGGCCTCGGCATTAATGCAAGGTTTAGCAGATGGTTACTTCGTGATTCCTTACACCATTGGTACTTTCTTATCGAAAGAAATTAGAACCCCAAAGATTTCTCCTGATGCACCAGAATTTGCAGCAGTAGAAAAAGATGTGAATGACCGTTTACAAAGCTTATTAGATATTCAAGGCAATCAATCTGTAGAAAGTTTCCATAGAAGATTAGGAAAAATCATGTGGGAATATTGCGGGATGGCAAGAAATGCAGAAGGACTTAAAAAGGCACGAACGCTAATTCAAGCCCTTAGAAAAGAGTTTTACAGCGATCTCTTCATTCCAGGCAAACAAGATGAATTTAACCCAGAATTAGAAAAAGCAGCTAGAGTTGCCGATTTTATCGAATTGGGGGAATTATTTGCGGTAGATGCTTTGGATAGAAACGAAAGTTGTGGTGGTCACTTCCGAGAAGAATATGCCACCCCAGAAGGGGAAGCGATGCGGGTAGATGATAAATACACTTATACCGCCGCTTGGGAATGGACAGATGTCAATAAAGACCCAATTTTACATAAAGAAGAATTGATTTTCGATAATGTAGAATTGAAGACGAGGTCTTATAAGTAGGCAGTTTTCAGTAGGCAGTTGGCAGTAACACAACTCTTTGAGTTGTGCAACAGTAGGCAGTCAATAACAAACTAAAAGAAGTGCAAGATTAGTGTTGTTGGAATTTTCTAAAGTAATTTTTAATCAAATTTATAAATAAAATGCTCTGTTTTAAAACGAGTGATTTTGAAAATTATAAATTGAAAATTGAAAATTGAAAATTAAAAAAAATGAGTCACGGTAATATGAATTTGACCTTAAAAGTTTGGAGACAAAAAAGTGGTCAACATAAGGGAAATTTTGAGACGCATAAAGTCCAAGCGAATGAGCACATGAGTTTTTTAGAGATGTTGGACGTGTTAAACGAAAAATTAATCTCCGAAAGAAAAACACCTGTTGCTTTTGAGCATGACTGTAGAGAAAGAATTTGTGGGGCTTGTAGTATGGTGATTAACGGGCAACCGCACGGTCCACAAAAAGGAACAACGACTTGTCAATTACACATGCGTCAATTCAATGATGGAGATGTGATTGCCATTGAGCCATTTAGAGCCGCTGCTTTTCCTGTTATCAAGGATTTGGTAGTTGACCGTTCTGCTTTTGATAGAATTATTCAGGCAGGAGGCTATATTTCTGTC
>JBGCFJ010000066.1:0-7835 GCA_045106885.1 Saprospiraceae bacterium | reverse complement strand
AAAACTACCAACCGTAAAAGCAGCATCTTGGACAAAACAACCACTCGATTTTTTTATCCTAAATAAAATAGAAGAGAATGGCTTAACACCTGCTAATCAAGCGAATAAAACAACCCGACTAAGAAGAATCACCCTTGACTTAACTGGATTGCCACCAACCCCAGCAGCCATAGATAATTTCCTAAAAGACGAATCACCCAATGCTTATGAAAAAGCCATTGACCGCTTATTAGCAAGTCCTCAATTTGGAGAACGATTAGGCGTAGAATGGCTAGATGTTGCTCGATATGCTGATTCGCATGGTTACCAAGATGATGGTATGAGAAACACTTGGCCTTGGAGAGATTGGGTGATTAAAGCCTTCAATGATAATATGCCCTATGACCAATTTATTACCGAACAAGTAGCTGGCGATTTATTGCCCAACCCAACGAGAGAACAACTATTGGCAACTTGTTTTAATCGAAATCACCCACAATCTCAAGAGGGTGGAGTAGTGGCAGAAGAATATAGAGTAGAATATGTAGCAGATAGAACCAATACTTTTGGAAAAGCATTAATGGGACTAACGATGGAATGTGCCCGTTGTCACGACCATAAATATGACCCAATTTCTCAAAAAGATTATTATGCTTTGTCTGCCTTTTTTAATAATAATAACGACTTTGGGGTCGTCCCCTACGTTGGAGAAGCTACACCAACTGTATTATTACCTACTCCAGCAGAAGAAAAAACATTAGATAGTCTTAGAACAGCCATGCAGCCTTTAAAAAATGATTTGGTGACAAACCTTTACCAAGAAGACTTTAAAGCATGGCTTGCTAAGCAAGCAACACCTGCTATTAGTGTAAAAGAAGGATTAATCGCCGCTTTTGATTTTGATAAAGAGGTAGAAGTTGCTAAGAATAGTTTAAATTTAGACCGAAAAAAGAAAGGTGGTTGGGGTGGAATTGGTAAAACAGGAAAAACCGTTAGCTATATTAATCAAGTATTAAAGCGACCAGATGCGGCAGTTTCAGGCAATTATGATAGTCGCCCTATTTTAGTGGAAGGTAAGCATGGAAAAGGGCTATCATTTAAGGGCGATTGTGGTATTCGATTCAGTCGAGATTTAGATTTGGATAGGCATCAACCTTTTTCTTTATCTATTTGGGTAAAGGTCTTAAAAGCAGGAGAAAAAGGGCCTATATTCTTAAATGCGAATGGAGATTTTGAAGGCTATCGAGGTTGGAGTTGTTTGTTAAATGAAGATGGTACTTTGACTTTTCAAATGGTGCATACTTATCCAGATAATGCCATTATTTATCAAACAAAAGAAAAAATTCCAGTAGGGGAGTGGACGCATATCACGATGGCTTATGATGGAAGTAGCAAAGCTAAAGGCTTACATTTTTATATTAATGGACAACAACCAGAAGCAGTACTTTTGGAAGATGATTTACAGAAAAGTATATTGCATGCTGCCGAAGGAAAAAACTGGACGGGTTATCCATTTATGCTGGGTAAAGAAAATGCCTCCTCCATTGAAAATATTGTCATGGATGAAATGCTAGTTTACGATAGACAATTAGCGGATATTGAAGTCGCCAAATTATATGATGAAAAAACGGCTATTTCGCCAACCACCGAACAATTACTAGCTTATTATTTATTAAGTGGAAAGAATAACAATTATAATAAAAAACTAAAAAAATTAACAAAACTTAGAGCCGCCGAAAATATACTCACCACCAATTTTTTAGAAGTGATGGTGATGAGTGATAAAAGGGAAGTTCGACCTACCTTTATTTTAGATAGAGGGATGTATGATGCGCCTAAAGAAGAAGTCCAAGCCAATGTACCCGAAGTTTTTGCCAGCCACTCTGAAGCGTTGCCACCGAACCGATTAGGCCTCGCTAAATGGCTAACTTCAGAAGAAAATCCATTAACCGCAAGAGTTCAAGTCAATCGTATTTGGATGATGTTATTTGGTAAAGGATTGGTTGCCACCCAAGAAGACTTCGGAAATCAGGGAAATCTACCAAGTCATCCAGAGTTACTAGACTGGTTGGCCGTCGATTTCATGGAAAATGGTTGGGATACCAAAGCTTTTATTAAAAATATTTTATTGTCTGCCACCTACCAACAAACCTCTATTGCGAGTGAACAAGTGAAAGTAAAAGACCCAACCAATACTTGGTATGCCCACTTTCCAGTCTATCGTTTATCTGCCGAAATTATTCGGGATAACGCTTTGGCGGCAAGTAATTTATTAGCCCCTAAAATAGGTGGACCAAGTGTGTATCCTTATCAGCCAAAAGGTATTTGGAAAGCCTTGGCGACTAGAAATGCAACCCTCTACGAAGAAGGGGAAGGCAATGACCTTTATCGACGAAGCATGTATACCATTTGGAAAAGAAGCGCCCCGCCACCTTCTATGATGAATTTTGATGCGCCAGACCGCTATTATTGCATTGTTAGTCGGCAAAAAACAGCTACCCCTTTACAATCGTTGGTTTTAATGAATGACCCACAATATGTAGAAGCCGCTCGAATGTTAGCAGAACGCACCCTAAAAGAAGGTGGAACAACTACAACTAACAAACTCAATTATATCTTTAAATGCTTGATTGGTAGAAATGCTGACACAAAAGAAATAGCAACCATTACTCCACTTTTTGAAGAGGAATTAGCTCATTTTAAACAAAATAGGCAAAGTGCAAAAGCATTATTAGCGACAGGTGCGCATCCAGTAAACCCCAAATTAGCACGTGCTGAATTAGCCGCTTATGCAATGGTCGCTTCTACTATTATGAATTTTGATGAATTTGTGATGAAGCGATAAGTACTGCTATTGTGACGTGTTGGAAAGAAGCAAAACCAGACCTTGCAGTTATTCCTTTTATTTAAAAAGGAGATTTAACAATTGAATCACAAAAAATATTTATATAAAAAAGATGTTTATTTAGTCCCTTAAAAAAGTAGGTTATTCGAAATTTGCTCTTGCAATTTAGCGATTACCTACTTATTTTTGTCTAGAATCAGACATTTCGCATTTAGTTATGTCTAGATACTTTCAAAAGTAGCCCCTAAGATTCCCCCCATTTATTTAGGTTTTAAGCCTACTTTTCTATAAAATAAATTCCCCAGAAGGTATTTAGCTATTACACTATGGTTAGATAACCAAATCAAAAAGTACTAAAATGAGAAAACACCTACTAGCAGCAAGCATGCTTTGCTTGCTATTAGCGAACTGCACAAAAGACAAAATCCATGTTGAAACCACATTAGACCGTTCCTTAACGCAGGCACTACATAAAGCTTCTATTACTGTTGATAAAAACCATTTTATCTTACCTGAGAGTGATGATTTCACAGCTATTCCACAAGACAAAGCACATAACCCTTTAACCAAAGAGAAGGTTGAATTAGGAAAATTATTGTTCTATGAAACGGGTATCGCTTTATCTCCTAGCAAAAATGCTGGGCAAAAAACTTATTCCTGTGCCTCTTGCCATGTACCCTCCGCAGGTTTTAGACCAGGAAGCGTTCAAGGAATTGCAGATGGCGGTATTGGCTTTGGAATTAATGGAGAAAATCGGGCAAAATTGGCAGCTTATGAAGAAGAAGAAATGGATGTACAAGGCGTACGCCCTTTAAGTGTACTAAATGTAGCTTTTGTAGAAAATACCACTTGGAATGGTCGCTTTGGCAGCGCAGGTGTAAATATAGGAACAGAAGACCGTTGGGAAGTAGACGCTGCATTACATATCAACGCAGAAGGATTTGCTGCTTTAGAATCTCAAAATATAGAAGGATTAGAAGTTCATCGAATGGAAATAACTGCAGAAGTGCTAGACGATTATGGTTATCGGCCTTATTTTGATGCCGCTTTCGGAAAAGTAGCCGCAAAAAAACGCTATTCTAAAACCAATGCAGCTTTTGCCATTTCTGCCTATTTAAGGACTTTATTAGCCAACGAAGCGCCCTTCCAATCCTATTTAAAAGGAACATTAAATGCTATGTCAGAACAAGAAAAAAGAGGCGCTTTGGTCTTTTTTACAGATGCAAAATGTTTTCATTGCCATAAAGAAAAGAATTTAGGGGCCAATGACTTTTATGCCTTAGGCGTAAATGATTTGTATCAAACAGGATTGGCATTTAATACTTCGGCCGAAGACCAACGTAATCTTGGTCGTGGAGAATACTCTGGTCGAGCAATTGATAACTTTAAATTCAAGATTCCCCAACTCTATAATTTAGCAGATGCGCCCTTTTATTTTCATGGTAGTAGTAAAACTACTTTAGCAGAGGTGGTTAATTATTTCAATAAAGCAATTCCTGAAAACTCGAATGTTCCCAAAGAACAAATTGCTCGTCAATTTCAACCTTTACAATTGCCCCCTCAGCAAGTAGTAGATTTAACGGCTTTTTTAGAAACAGGACTTCGTGACCCAAATTTGGAGCGGTATGTACCAGAGCAAATACTATCAGGTTTTTGCTTTCCTAATAATGACCTATTTTCTCAACTTGATTTAGGGTGTGGGGAATAACAAATCGGCTTTTATTCAGCAATTACGGGAGAAAAATAAGCTTAGAATAAAATACTGATAATCAGCAGAAAAGAAAAAGCCGTAAAAATAAATTTTACGGCTAAATTTCCGATTTTGGCGATTTAACAAAAGTACCAAAGATGAAAAAAAGGCCAATAATCGGAGTAAAGCTACTAAAAATCTAATAAAATCTAAAAAGTCAAAAGCAAGAGCAGAAAGAAATCGACTGGAGAAATACAAATCGTTGCATAAAAGACAAGAAGGATTATATACCGCTTTATACCAAATAAGTAAAGCGATGAAGCATCATTTTCCAAATTTGTTAGAAGACTTAGAAAAGATAGCAGACCCACGAAAACGAAAGTATTATAAAATGCAGGAGTTATTATTAGGCTGTATAATGATGTATGTATTTAAAGAAGGGTCAAGAAATGGATTCAATCAGGATAGGAAAACGGAGGGATTTAGCAAAAATTATAGGCGGCTATTTGGTGTAAAATTACCACATATGGATACAGTAGATGAGGTGTTAAGAAAGATAAAGACAGAAGAACTAGAAGCCTTAAAAGGCTTGTTATTAAAAGGGCTATTTGAAAAACGCATGCTGCATAAATTTCGTTTACTCGGTAAGCATTTTGGGATAGCCATAGATGCTACGGGTTATGCTAGTTTTGACTACAAGCCTTATGAAAATTGCTGCTATCGGAAAAGTAAAAAGGGAAAAGTAACCTACTTACAGCCAATATTGGAGGCAAAGTTAGTCACTCAAAATGGTTTTAGTATCTCAATAGCGACCGAATGGGTGTTGAATGGCGAGGAATATGAGAAACAAGATTGTGAACTAAAAGCCTTTAAACGCCTAGCGGCTCGCTTAAAACGGGATTATCCAAGATTACCAATATGTATTTTAGCGGATGGTTTATATCCTAATAAAAGTGTTTTTGACATCTGTAAAAAGAATAAATGGGCATTTATTATTACCCTAAAAGATACTCAGTTAAAAGATGTCCAGATTGAAGTAGCCTTATTTGACCGACTTTACAAAAACAATACTCGGTCAGTCGAAAAGATAATCAATAAAGAACAACGTATTAATCGTACTTATCGGTGGATTAATCAAATTGATTATCATGGTCATACGCTTAATTGGATAGAATGTGTGGAAACAAAAACAAATATTAAAACAGGGGAACAAACGCAAATCCGATTTGGACATATTACGAGTTTCAAAGTTAATCGGGCAAATTGTAAGGAATTAAGTAGGTTTGGTAGATTGAGGTGGAAAATTGAAAATGAGGGATTTAATACTCAAAAAAATGGGGGCTATGAATTGCAACACAAATATTCGAGGAATAATTTGACAGCTATTCAGAATTATTATCAATGCATGCAAATAGGGCATCTAATAAACCAAATGGTAGAACTATCTCAGCGATTCAAACAGCTAAAAAATGAATTTACCCTAAAGCATATTTGGAAAGTGATGATTGCTTTTATGTATTTCGGTAATATTGATACCCGATTATTAGCATTTAAGAAAACTCAATTTAGATATACCTAAAAACGTACTTGGACAATAATGTCCGCCATGCGATTTTGCACAGCATCTAATTTAAGGAATAATACATATGGTGAAGACCCATGCGGATAAAAACAGGCTTATCAGAAAATGATAATTGGGATTCCTTTTGCCTTGTTATATTTTTGTTCGGATTTCATGTTTTTATTTTTTAACCGCTGAATCGCTGATTTTTCAGCTAATTGGGGAGGCGCCTATACCTCTACGTGTTTCATTTCCCAAACACTTGAAGTAGCAGGTAGTCTATTAAGTACGACCCTAAAAGGGGAACAGGTCAAACGGGTAATATTTTTATGCGATGAAGTCTATAGTGGTAAATCCGCTATTTTAGTCACTATAGATGCTAAAAGTATGGCAGTATTAGACATTAAATTACTTGATAAACCCTTAGATGGGGCAGCGTGGAAAGCACGTTTTATAGCCTTAGAACAAGCCAATTATGTGCCAAGTGAATTAATTAAAGATGGAGGTATAGCCATGCAAGCAGCCGAAGTTGTTTTACCAAAACAGACCATAGTTAGAGCAGATACTTTTCACGGAACGTCTCATCGTTTAGGACTTTATAGGAATCGATTACTTCGCTTGGTCAATGACACGATGAAAAAGGAAGAAGAGATACAAGGCAATATAAGCCGAGCTAAAAGTGTCGAGATGATAAGCAAACAGCAAGAAAAACTAGCCTTACAGCGAACTAAAACGGCTAAATTACTAGATTCATTGGATTGGTTTGAACAAGCTTATTTTTTATTATTACAGCAATTACGTCCTTTTACTTCTCAAGGAATACCTAGAGATAAGCAAGAGGCTAGTCAGACTATAAGTTTTGCTTTGGAAGCCCTCGCACTCTTGCCACTTAAAGGACTTAAGGAAAAAACCAAGTATATTGAATCTCTAATTCAAGATGGCACGTTGCTTAGTTTTTTGGATAAAGTACCTGTGCTGTATAATAAATGGGCTAAACAACTTGACCCTCAAACTACATGGCTTTGGATGTTATATTGGTTATGGTGGAAAAAGTCTTTTCAGACCCATTCCCCATTGGTACAAGCTCACGCTAAAAAACAGGCCCAGACTGCCAATCAATTATTGGAAGAACATTATCTGTTAAACCACCAACTAGAACAGTTTGAACAAATTAGATGCAGTCTTTTTGAAGATTTAGACACCATTGTTCAAGCTTCTTCTTTGGTTGAAACCTTCAATTCCATCTTAAAGCCATTTATTAATTCTGCTAGAGGGCAAATTAATCAACCATTACTCAACTTAGTTGCCTTTTATCATAATCATCGAGTTTTTAATACGCGTTCTAAAAGAGGTGGTTTTGCGCCTATCGAATTGCTAAACGGGGATACTTTAGATAAATCTTGGATTGAGTTATTGATGGATAAAGTAAAAGCTGCTTTTATCGAACATCAGGTAACTTCTTTGAAAGAATTACATACGATTCTTATTAAAGATTCACCTCGAAAATTGGAAGATTTTAAAAATTCCAAACCATCAAATATTGCAGCGGTGGCGGCTTAATTTTTGATTCTTTTTTTCTGATTTTGTCAATGAACTATCTTTTGATAGAAGAGTACTTCTATGATTTTAAGGCTCTTCCTATCTCAACTACTTTTTTGCTTTTGATAAACTTGTCACATTTTACCCTTTTTTTTGTGGATAGCTACCCCTTAAAAATGGATATTTAGTTCGCTGTTTTATCCTGTTTTTCCTAAGTTAAA
>JBGCFJ010000659.1:0-14170 GCA_045106885.1 Saprospiraceae bacterium | reverse complement strand
CCCATAACCCCAGGCAACATCCAATCTACCAATAATAAATCATAGGCTTTGTTTAATGCCCAATCCAATCCTTTACGACCATTATTTGCTGTATCTACCGCATAGCCTTCTTCCTCCAAACCTTGTTGGATGAAATCGGCTATACCCTGTTCGTCTTCTATGACTAAAATTTTCATGGCGTAAAAGTATTGAAAGCGTGGAATAGTTTTCTTAAATTTTGCTTAAGATGTTGAGGAAATCTTGGAATCCAAATACTTAAACTAGATTTTTATAGCATATTCTAACCTTTACGGTAGCGTCTTTGCTGTATTAAGGACTAACTTTAAAAAAAGTAAAACCTAGGCAACCATTTTTTTAAAACTAGGCGTACCTCCAATTAGAAATGGTCATGCACAAAAACATATTAAAACTCAAAACTGTAATTGCAGGCTGTAGGCAAGGCAATGAACAAGCACAACACCAATTGTATAGAGAGTTGTATAGCTATGGTATGAGTATTTGTATGAGATATGCAGACCAAAAAGAAGAGGCTAATGAAATGCTGAACGATGGCTTTTATAAAGTATTCACTAAGATTGACCAATATGACCCAGATTTACCCTTTCGCCCTTGGTTTAAAGTAGTTATGGTACATGCTGCAATAGATTATCAACGTAGGAAAAAAGATTTTTTTACAGATGATTTTGAAAATACCCAAACGGAATTAATCGATGACTTTAATATTGTAGAACAACTGGTTTACGAAGACTTGATAAAAGTCGTACAGCAACTACCACCAGCTTATCGGACTATCTTCAATTTATATGTGGTGGAAGGGTATAAACATCATGAGATTGCCGAAAAATTGGACATTAGTGTAGGTACCTCCAAATCCAATTTATTTAAAGCCAAGCGAAAACTAAGGACGGCCATTGAAAAAATTCAACTGCCTAAAAGAAATTGATTGATATGGAAAAAGACTACTACAAAAATATAAAAGATACATTCGATAACCCACCTGAGTATCCATACGAACCTGCTCAATGGGATGCTATGAAGGAGCGACTCCAACCAGACGTTCCCTCGTCCAAAGGAATGCATTGGCAAAAATACAGCTGGGCATTATTATGGATGTTTCCTTTCTTTTTAGTAGGCGGGTATACTTGGAATCAGCATAATCAAACTAATAAAAAAATTACCGCTCTAGAAACTGCTTTACAAACAGAAATTAATAAAAATAGCGTCCATCAATCAGATACCATTTTTAATTATGTAGTGATTAATCAATATGATACGATTTATCATACAACAACTGTCTATCAGCAAACCAACCAATCTAGCGACTTGGCTTATGACAGGGTTTCTTTAGCTAATCAATTGCCTCAAAAAACGAGTAATATCCAAAAAGCCAATATTCGATTTAATGAAAAAATCAATCAGTTATTTTCAGCCGAGCTTTTTAAACCTATAAAAGTTAATTCTTTAAGCGAAATACAACAATCATTATCCGCTACTAAAGCATTAGCAGAAACACCATTACCATATAACGAGGCGGCACTAAAACAAACATTAGCAGCACTTGATTTATCAACCGCCATGACCTTAGAAATTCCATTACGAGACATTCATATTGAGCCATTTGCACCTGTTTATAAACAGGAAATCAATCCATTTCTTTTTATGAGGCCAACAGGTTTTAGTTTAGGAGTAGAAGGAAGTTTAGTAGAATTAATTGACCAAAAAGGAGATGATAAAGAAGGTTTTGTAGGGGGACTGACAGCAGAAATTAATTTTGGTAATCAGTTGAGTATGGCTATAGGAGGGGAATATTTAAATCTTCAAAATAAGTTGGAAAGTGGTGAGCATGATTTTAGTGCTTACCCCATAGTTGAACCCGATAATACAGCAGATATACTTAAAGAATTAAAAGTCAAAGCCAATTACTTACAAATACCTTTTGGTTTTAAATATAGATTCCGAGAGCACAGTCGATTCAAACCCTATCTTGGTATTGGAGCTATCGCTCGTAAGCCAATCACTAAGGAACTTAAGTACGAATTTAGAGGTCTAATGGATGAGTATTACGTGAATCAGAACTATAGCGGAAATGACTTCTCTGTAAATACTTTACGTGGAGATATAGGATTTGAATATAAGGTTTATAGGAATTGGAATATTTATTTTGAAGGTACTTATGACCACGATTTTAGATTGAGTATAACCGATTTTGAAAAAGTGAAATATTTTAATATTCGGGCTGGTATTTTGTATAATTTTAAAAAAAGATAGGCAACTATTTTGAATAATATTCAACCATATTTAGGCAGGCAAATTTCTGCCGCCTCTCTTGCATTTTTTAGAATTGCTTTTGGAGCGATTATGTTTTGGGAAGTTTGCCGCTATTTTCATTATGGATGGATTTACGAATATTATATAGCACCCGATTTCCATTTTCATTATTGGGGCTTTGAGTGGTTAGACCCTTGGCAAGGAAATGGGATGTACCTACATTTTATAGTTCTGGGAGCTTTAGCATTAATGATTATGCTAGGTTTCTTTTATCGGGTAGTGGCCACTTTATTTTTTCTAGGATTTACCTACGTTTTCTTACTAGACCAAGCTAATTATCTCAACCATTTTTATCTAATTTCTTTAGTTAGTTTTCTATTAATATTTGTTCCTGCACATCGAAATTATTCTATAGATGCTGCTTTACGTCCAAAAATTAGTAGTGATACTATTCCTATTTGGAGTCTTTGGTTAATTCAATTCCAAATTGGCGTGGCTTATTTCTATGGAGGCATAGCCAAAATTAATCACGATTGGTTGAGCGGTGAACCTATGCGTATGTGGTTAGAAGATGCCGTGGATTTTCCAATCATTGGGCCGTTTTTTACAACCAATTGGATGCCTTATTTTTTTAGTTATAGTGGATTGTTATTGGATTTACTGATAGTACCCGCACTATTATGGAAAAGAACAAGGTTATTTGCATTTATAGCCATCACTTTATTTCATTTGACTAATGCTCAACTATTTCAAATCGGTATCTTTCCGTGGATGATGATTGCTGTAACAACCATTTTTTTTGAACCAGATTGGTGTGGAAATATTTTAAGTCGGTTCTACACTAAACCTAGTTTCGTTCAGCAACAAAAAATAAATCCTACTTTATCACCTGCTTTCAAATGGACAGCTTGTGTATTAGGGATATATATTACTTGGCAGGTATTATTTCCTTTTCGGCATTTACTGATTCCAAGTAATGTTCATTGGACAGACGAAGGACATAATTTTTCTTGGCACATGAAATTAAGAGATAAAGCATCTAAAGGGGCATTTTATGTAAAGAACTTAGATACGGATAAAGCCGAATGGAAAATTAGGGACAAACGTTATCTCAGCACTCGCCAACGTTCTAAGATGAGAACTCGACCCGATATGATTCTGAAATATGCTCACCATTTGAGGTCTATTTATCAGAAGAAAGGGTATGAAAACATTCAAGTCCGAGCCGAATTAACTTGTTCCCTCAATGGCAGACCTAGCCAATTTCTAGTTGACCCTTTGGTAAATTTAGCGACTATAGAATCGTATGAGATGCCTGCTACATGGATTAATCCTTTATCATTTACATTAGAAGATGGTGAAAAATTGAGAACAGAGAAAGCCAATATTATTAAAAAGAAGATTCAAGAAAAAGGCATAAATGAAAATCGTTGAACACGGAAATTAAAGGTAGCTAAGTGGTATATATTTTAAGAGAGGCAACCTTTTTTGTAATAGTAGTCGTACCTCCAATTAAACACACTTTGTCCTTCAAATAATAAGTGATTGACCTAGTTTTTTTTCTAGAATAGAAAGAAAAGAACCCATTTAAATTTAATGGATATTTTAAAATACCACCATGAAAAAATTACTTGTTTTAGCCTTCGGAATTTTAATATTTGCTTGTAATAAGCAAAATAATATTCCTCTATTTAATGCAGAGTTAGCTGCAGTTACTTTTAATGAGTATAATCCTTGTTTGGAAAGTTTAGCGGTTGACCCATTACTTGTTCCGCTATCTATTCAAGAAATGTTAAAGGAAAAATACCCTTCTGCAAATTTACTTCAAATAAGTGAGCAAAATGACAATGATGCACTTATCTACGATGTTCGCTTAGATAATGGTAAAGAAATTTTGTTAAGGGATGATGCGACTGTCTTAGTAGAAAATACAGCTAGTGCGGACGAAACCATTCCAACTTTAGAGCTTTCTAATAAACTCCAAAGTTTTGTTGCTGCCAATTTTCCTGGATTTGTGATTGAGGGTGCGGTAAAGATGAATGAATTTGGCAACCAATATATCAAAATACAACTATCTCAAGAAGGGCAGGTATTGTTTAATGTAGCGGAAGAATTTATTTGTGCGAGTGGTAATATTAATGCTTATGGCGATGATGATGATGATGATGATGGCTATGAAGGAGAAGAAGACGATGATTAATTAGCATATTAAAAAAAGAAGGCAGATAATTTTAGTATTCCCCTCATGCAGGTAGAAAGCACAAGCTAATTCTACCTACACTAAACAAATAAATGTACAAAACTACTCTAGTAGCGCTAATTTTTGTTATTCTTTTCATTTTTAATATAGCTTTTGGACAATCTCCATATCAGTTTAGTAAAAAACAAGAAATTGTACTTTATGGAACTGGTGCAGCTTTTCTAGGAGCAGGTACTTATGTAGGCAGCCAGTTAGATATATTAACAGCGGAAGAAATTGGAATTTTAGATAGGAACAATATTAACAATTTTGACCGTGGTGCTACCTTTAATTATTCTGAAAGTGCAGGAAAATTAAGTGATAATTTCTTGTTATCCTCACAAGTACTTCCTTTAGTTTTTCTTAGTCATGAAAAAACTAGAAAGGACTTTGGGCAAATTGTATTGATGTTTGGCGAGAGTTGGCTTTTAACCACAGGTATTACGAATCTTACCAAGCGAACTGCCAAACGGACTCGGCCTTTTGTTTATAATGAAGAAGTAGATATTTCAGAAAAAATGATTGCGAGTGCTCGCCGTTCCTTCTTTTCTGGACATACATCCTCTACTACTGCTAATTACTTTTTTACCGCAAAAGTATTCTCGGATTACTTTCCAGACTCTAAATTTAAACCAGTTGTTTGGGGAGTAGCTATTACTGTTCCTGCGATTACGGGTTATTTAAGAGTAAAAGCCGGAAAACATTATCGTTCTGATGTGATTTCGGGATATGCTGTCGGTGCTTTAGTAGGTTATTTTGTGCCACAAATCCATAAAAAGATAAAGAATAGAAAGAAAAAGAAATCAGAGAAGATTCAATTTTAAGGATTCCATTTCACATTAAAGATACAGAAGTACGCTCTTTTTACATTGTACTTATTCAATGCCCAGATTTACCTTTGGAGTACTAAAAGCTAATGGCTACTCGTTTAATAGAATTACTGACGGGCAGATTTATTGCTCAGTTTTCCGCAACTAGAAACACAACAATTTAAATATGATTTTGAACATAAAGTATTGGATACTTATAGCAAGTATGTTTATCCTGTGTCTGTTAGCTTGTCAACAAGATGACTTACCACTTATTGAGAGCTATCAACTTTGTACCTCAGAATTTATCTATGTAGATACGGCTAGAGCGTCTCAAAATGAGCTAACTGCTAGAGAGATACCTCAGTCAATCAGCGAATTTGTAGCTGCCCAATTCCCTGGTACTTTTATTACGGCCGCTAAAATATTTCAAACAAAGAATGGTCAGATATTTAGAGAAGTTAAATTAGATAATGTAGGATATGCCTTATTCGATAATACGCATACTTATCAATGTGTGATTGAGCGTTATCCAACGATTGTTATTGATAATACAATTGATGAACCTCAAGATACGACTCCGACAAGTATGGAAGATGATTTAATAGATATTTCGGAAACTGGTTCTTGTGATGCCAATATGATTTCTTTCAAATATCAAGTACATCCTATTTTAGTCTCTAACTGTGCCCAAAGTGGTTGCCATAATTCAAAAGATAGAGAAGATGGGATTGATGTAGAAACCTACGAGCAAGTTATTCGAGAAGTTAGAGCAGGTGATGCTAGTAGAAGTGAACATTATAAAAGTATTACTCGAAATCCAGACCATAAAAAGTTTATGCCCGAAAAACCAAGAGACCCGCTTTTGGTAACCGAAATAAAAATTATTGAAGACTGGATTAATCAGGGCGCAGAAAATACTGATTGTCAAGTACCCTGTAATTCTACGGCTACTTCTTTTAAAGATAATATCCAGCCATTATTTAAAACGTATTGTTACGGTTGTCACCAAGCAGGTGATAAAGAAGGAGGCATTAGTATGGAAGACTATGGTCTTATCAAAGAATTGGTCGATGATGGTTCTTTGCTAGGTTCTATGAAACATTCGCCGAATTTTGTAGCAATGCCCCTTTACCTTGATAAAATGACGGATTGCCAAATAGGACAAGTAGAAAATTGGATTAAGGAAGGCGCAAAGAACAATTAACCCATCATTAAACGATTGCAAAAAATATTAATATCAGAGGCAACGTTTTCCATGAAAACACACGTACCTCTAAATGAAAGCTTAGGGTACAAGGTTTTATTTTCAAAAAGAGCAATACCCAATTTTTTAATGCTTTAAAATTTAAGATAGATGAAATCATTTCTTTTTGCCTTTTTTGCACTTTGTTTAGTACAAGGAGCAACGGCACAAACAACAGCGATAACTACTTTTACCGATTTAGCAAAAGCAAAGGCACATGCTGCGGAAAATAGCCAAGATATACTAATGGTTTTCGCAGGGTCAGATTGGTGCAAGCCTTGTATCCAATTTAAAAAGGATATCCTACAATCGACTGATTTTGAAAGTCAAGTAGGTGATAAAATTACCGTATTATATTTAGATTTTCCTGCAAGACGGAAAAATAAATTATCAAAAGAGCAAACGGCTCATAATGAGGCATTGGCAGAGCGATTTAATAAATCAGGCGCTTTTCCAAAAATTGTGTTATTGGATGTGGAAGAGCAGATACTGGCAAGCCCATCCTTTAAAGGACAGTCAGCCGTTAAATTTATTAGTGAGTTACAACCTGCCTTTACTGCCAAATAATAATATGCGATTACTCTTTTCTTTGTCTCTAGGGATATTAATCAACTTTTCTGCTTGTGGACAGCAGCAATTAGTGGAACAACAGAAAGAATTGCTTTTAATGGGCAGTCGATTCAATGTTTCTGCCGTTGCTGAAAGTAAGCAATTGGCTTGGGATGCCATTAATGCAGGCATTGCAGAAATCACCCGAATAGAAAAACTGATTTCTTCTTGGGATGAAAACTCTCAAACAAGTGAAGTCAATCGGCAGGCTGGGATTCAAGCTGTGAAAGTTGATAAGGAGTTGTATGATTTGATTTTTAGAGCAAAAAAAGTAGCTCATTTAACAAAAGGTGCTTTTGATATTTCTTATGCCTCGATGGATAGAATTTGGAAATTTGATGGGTCAATGAAAGAAATGCCGAGTCCTGAAATAGTGGCTAAAGCGAGTGCTAAAATCAATTGGGAAAATATTATTACCGATAGTGAAAATCAAACTATTTTTCTAAAAGAAAAAGGAATGAAAATCGGCTTTGGAGCTTTAGGAAAAGGGTATGCTGCGAATCGAGCTAAAGCCATTATGCAAAAGATGGAAGGTATTAAAGGAGGAGTAGTGAATGCCAGCGGAGATTTAATTGCTTGGGGTAAAAGCACAGACATCGATAGAAGGACTATCAAAATCGCTGACCCTAAAGATAAGACTAAAGTGCTAGGACATTTGCAATTAGATAATCAGGCAATTGTTACTTCTGGAGACTATGAAAAGTTTGTAGTCTTTGAAGGCAAACGATATGCCCATATTATTGACCCACGAACAGGCTACCCTACTACTGGAATTAAAAGTGTAACTATTCTTAGCCCCGATGCGGAATTATGCGATGCCTTGGCTACTTCCGTTTTTGTCATGGGTAAAAAAGAAGGTTTGGAGCTGATTAATGGTCTAAATGGAATAGAAGGATTGATAGTGACCGATGATAATGAATTGTTGGTTTCTAAAAATTTAAAATTGAATTATTATTAAATAAAACCCGTATGAAAAAGGTAATTAAATTATTGTGTTTATTCACTTTGTTCTCGTTTTCTATGACCAGTTGTATGGACGTTAAGGCTTACCAGAAAATGTACCTTAATGATAGTGAAATGGAGTTAGCAGAGAAGAAATTAGAATCTTTTGAAACCAATTATCAGGCGTACCGAGAAGGTGCAGCAGGAGCCAATGGAGGAAAAGTAGGCGGCGGTTGCGGCTGTAATTAATTGATTAATCAAAATTGTAGAAAAGAAGAAAATGCGATTCAATAAAATAATACTCAGTAGTTTACTATTACTAGCGACTGGTCAATTGGCTTTTGGCCAAGATAATTATCAGATGAAAGCCAACACAGATGAAATTGAGGCTAATTTCTTGTCTAGTTATTATAATCAGGACGGGAATAATGCGGCAGTTACAGGTGGCGTTGGAACAGAGGCTTTGACCGATGCAGCTAATATTTTTGTACTTAACGTTCCTTTGGATAGTACCAAATCATTGTCTATCACAGCGGGTGCAGATTTCTATACTTCGGCCTCTACTGATAACATCAATTCTAATGTATCCTCAGCATCAGCCAAAGATTTACGAATTTATTCTAATGTAGGATTTAATATAAAAAATCTCAAAAAAGGGGAGACTTACGGCATCAAAGCTGGTGTTTCCACAGAATACGATTATCAATCTGTTTCAGGTGGCTTGTCTTATACTAAAGAATTCAATGAAGGGAATAGTGAAGTAAGTTTTACAGGACAAGCCTTCTTTGATAATTGGGATTTAATCTTTCCTTCTGAACTAAGAAGAGAAGTAAGTCTACCGAATAGTGATAGACAATCTTATAATGGCCAATTGGTTTTTTCTCAGGTCATCAACAAGCGAGTACAAATGTCCATTTCAGCCGAGGCTATTTTGATGAAAGGGTTATTATCTACACCTTTTCATCGAGTATATTTTGCAGAAAAAACCATTGCGGATATAGAACGACTACCTAATTCAAGATTAAAAATCCCCGTTGGTTTACGACTCAATTATTTTGCTACAGATAATATTATCCTTCGAAGTTACTACCGATTTTATAGTGATGATTGGGGTATTCAAGCTCATACAGCTAGTTTGGATGTTCCTATCAAGGTTAATCCTACTTTAACGGTTATGCCATTTTATCGCTATCATACCCAAACCGCAGCAGACTATTTTGCACCGTTTAAAGCACATAGTGTCAACGAAACCTTATATACTTCAGATTATGACCTCTCGGAATTGAGTAGCCATAAAATAGGCTTGGGAGTTAGAATAGCTCCTGTCTATGGTTTAGCAAGAGCTAAGTTTTTTAAAAGAGGTTTCCAGATAAAGTATTTAGAATTACGAGGGGCTTATTATACGAGAGATACAGGTTTGACGGGTTATAGTGGTAGTTTGAATCTTGGGTTTAGTTTAAATAAAAAACGGTAAATACGGAGTTTATTTACACCTATTAATCATATTGAAAAAGGATAAGTATTTTGAATACTTATCCTTTTTTTACTTATAATCCTTTGTAGGTCATAGCGAGCCAAAAGGGAGACCTTACTAGCATTTTTAAGTATTGCCAATATTCCTCGTCTAGCCAATAAGGGAAAATACGGGTTGGCTTTTTTATTCTCTTCTCTAACGATTAGTTTTTTATTGATTTTAGTATCGATTGAGTTGTACCCTGTATTGATTTTTTCAACGATTGACCCTGCTTATAACATCACGGTTTATAATGCTGCCTCTTCTGAGAAATCATTGGGTATCATGTTATTGATGGCAATGATTGGAATTCCTCTAGTGGGAGGTTACACCTTCTTTGTCTATAAAACTTTTTATGGAAAGGTTACTTTGGATGAGACGAGTTATTGATAGTTGGATTTAATTACTTTATTAAAGAACCCCAATTGCTAACTCCTTTCTTTTCCAATCGTCCCATCAACTTCAAAAACAACAAAGCCGTAATCAAAGCATCCCCACTTGCTGTATGCCTATCATAAATAGGCACTCCATATTGCTCACAAAGCGCATCTAAACTAAAATTTTGATTTTGGCCAACATTCATTTTATAAAAAGGAGATTTTATACGTTTAGCTAGGTAGTTGGTATCCAATAATTGATTGTGTAACTGCCCACCTAAATGCTCTTGAAAGGCTCGATTTAATACCGCAAAATCAAAACCAATATGATGTCCGACAATAACACTATCCTGTAAATAGGCTAATAGTAGTATCAATACTTCTTTAGGGGCTAAACCATTTAAGTTATGTTTGGGCAAAATGCCATGTATTTTAATGCTTTCTCCTTGGGCAGTATAAACCTGCTTTAGATAATACTCAAAACGGTCAGCGACAATTATTTTTTGGTCTTTTACCGCTACTGCTCCAATAGATAATATTTTGTCTTTCTTCGCATCTAGCCCAGTTGTTTCGGTGTCTAAAACAACAAATCGTACAGCTCGAATCGGTGTTTTTTGAGTATATCCAGATTCGAAAGATTGTTGATATGCTTGCCAATAGGGCGTATCTGGTAAAGGAGTGATTTTCTGTTTAAATAATTTTTTAAACCAATTCATTATATCGGATTGTGTAGGATTTACATAAAATAAGTCAACTGAAACCGCACTTTCAAAATATCCTGTAATTCCTCAATAGGTCGAAAGCTATTTCGTAGATTTAACCGCTGCATTTTAGTCAAATCCGCAGGGTTCAAATACCTGCCGCTATCTTTATTTTTTAACCCTTGCAAAGCTCGATAACGAATCAAAATTTCATAAGCATCGGCAGCTTGTTCGTAGAGTTCTTTGTTTTGAGGCTCTACTTCTGCTAATTTTTCAAACCGTTCAAAAGTATTATTGACTTTACTCAGTTGATTGCTCAAGGTTAATATTCTAGCAGCATCCGTTAAGGGCATCATGGCTCGTAATTTTATATCAAATTCATCTTTATTTGCGCCATTTTTTTCTACCACAAAATTTCTAAAGAAAGTCAATGGCGGAGGATTTTCAAGTGCATTTTTAGCCATTAAAGGCAAAAAGACTGCTTTTTCATCCAGTAATTCAAAAATGTGTTGGGTCAATACTTCTGTTAAAGAAAAATCACCATAGAGTGGACGATAATCAAAAAAGATATTGCAATGCATGATGTTTTGATTACTTGGATGAATTATCCAGTTCGTAAACTGGTTTTTCCATTCAGTTAAGGATAGACACCATTTGGGATTGCTTGCCATCATATCTCCTGGACAATATTCAAAACCACATACATTTAATTGATGCGTGATTTTTTTAGCTAGTTGGAGAAAATATTGGCGAGTTGCCTCCAATTTCTCTTCGGAGACATTTTCAAATACCAGCGCATTATCTTGGTCCGTTCGAAGTAATTGCTCT
Organism: Saprospiraceae bacterium; assembly: GCA_045106885.1. Classification (GTDB taxonomy): domain Bacteria; phylum Bacteroidota; class Bacteroidia; order Chitinophagales; family Saprospiraceae; genus JAFMDF01. Next base: position 2,638 of record JBGCFJ010000659.1, on the reverse strand, counting down.
CCCCTACCCTCACTACCTAAGCCCATCCAACACCATTTTAGATTGGGCGCATCCTTCCCTTCTTTTTTCATTTCTGCCAGACTAAATTCGATAATGCGAACAATCAAAGCATCATTTATTTCTGTCATCATCGATGCTATAAAGGACATGGCTACTTCTTGCTGTAAATATTGCTCTAATAAGTCTTCTGCTTTTTCTCTAATATTTCGCAATTCTATAGCATTTTTACTACGCTGCATTTCTCGGATTAGAATTGCAGGATTATTGCCTTGCATGACCAATAAGTCATGTTCAGATAGTACCCCAATTATCTTTGACTGATTACTACCATCTTCGGTCAAGCATAAATGATGAATTCGATATTTCATCATCACAATTTGAACATCAGCAACCGTTCTTTCTGGTTCAACTGTAATAACAGGACTATTCATAATGGCGGAAACAGGTGCTTGTAAAGGAACTTCTCCCGTTACAACTTGGTTTCTTAAATCTCTATCCGTTAAAATACCAATTGGATAAAAATCATTATTAGCAATTAAAATGGATCCTACCTGATGGGTCTTCATTTTTATGGCAGCTTGCTGAATAGTTGTAGTTGGGGAGCAGGTAACTGGTTTTTTACTATGCTGGATAGATTGAATTTCATAAAGAGAAGTATCCAAGTTTTTAGCCAAATCCTTTTCTAAAAATAGCCGACCTTTATAGAGTTTAGAATATTTACTACCAATACCTACTGCAAAATTTTGAGCTAGATAATAACCTAACTTAGGATTATTTTCAATTAGGTCCTTTAAATTATCCGTTCGGATAGCATAAACCAAGGTTTCTTCAATCGCTTTGGCTGATAGTACATAAGGCTGTTCGGCAATCAAAGGGCGAATACCAAATAAATCTCCTTCATCACATTGTTCTACCAAGATATTCCCTTCCTGCTGAAATAAATGGATAGCTCCTTCCCTTACCATATAAATATGTTCCTTTGGCATAGTGCCTTCTTTGAAAACAAATTCATTAGGTTGTAAATATTGAATAATGACCTTAATAGCAAGGTCTGTTAAATCCTGTTTTTCCAATAAAGAAAAAGGAGGATAGGGTTTTAAAAAATTATAAACTCGGTCAGGAATGGCATTTTTCATAAGCTAATAGGAGTTTTATATTACTTACAGGTAAAAAATCAATTAATTTTCCCTAAAAATGAACGCTTTATCAAAATAGTCGTTAATTTTACTATATTGATAGCTATATATGTATATACATGAGTAAAAAAACTAAATTAGACGACGACTTCTTAGAAGATGCCTCTGAAACCCTCAGAGTAATGGCACATCCTATTCGCTTGTCTATTATCGAAGTGTTACACCAACAAGGAGAACAATCTGTTACTAAAATTTATCAAGAACTAGAGATTGAACAAGCCGTTGCCTCTCATCATTTGCGCATTCTTAAAGGCAAAAAAATAGTTTCGGTCAGAAGAGATGGGCAACATTCTATTTATTCTCTTGGTGATGCAGACTATTATGGTATCGTAGAATTGATGAAAAAATTGAAATAATAGTAGTTGATTGACTGCTAATTATTCGTAATTCCATTTAGTATAAAAGATATAGTTTCTTTACTAATCCTATTTTCTACTCCTTCGACAATTACATCCTATCGAGTGGTTTTATAAGCTTAAATCTATTCAGCACTCCAATTATTCCATTCTTCTCACAATTTTCTTTTCAAAATTCTCCTACTAAGAATTCTCTATAATCAGTTGTTTTTCCTAGTCTTTTCCAAGAAATATTTCCATAAAGGTAAAAAAAATATTTATTTGTTTTGAAATATATAGATATATATATATCTTCGTTTAGTAATCAAACCTAAAACGGAAAAATTTATGCACCAATTTTTAAAAATTTGACTTTTATGACATTTAAAACTTTACGACTAATCCTCGCAACAGGTATCTTACTATTTTCTTGTATAGGCATTATACAAGCGCAAGAAGTAGAAAAGCCTAAAGAAGACCATTCTTACAAGCCCTTAACTTTAAAACTAAATGAAAAAGGAAGTAAGTATGTACGTTTTATTATGTGGCATCAGATGTGGCTAACAACCAATAATATGTCTGCGGATAATGCCAAATTACAAGTAACGCCTAGCATTCGGCGGTCTCGTATGTTAGCTTTCGCTCAAGTTTCTCCACGTTTTTTAATCCTAACCCATTTTGGATTAAATAGTCTTAGTCCTAATAATTTGACTTCCTTGGGGGGAAATGGAGATGCTCCTCAATTATTCCTGCATGATGCTTGGGGAGAACTAAAGGTCAACAAGAGCTTATATATTGGAGGTGGACTACACTATTGGAAAGGTTTAACTCGGATGTCGAATCAGAGTACCCTTAATTTTATGACCTTAGACCAATCTCGTCCTTTTATTGGCTGGCACTCTTTAGGTGTTACTGACCAATTTGCTCGTCACTTAGGTATTTATGCCAAAGGTGCAATGGGAAAATTTGATTACCGAATTGCTTTAAATTCACCACTCCGAAATAATCTTGGAGCAGGAAAGGATTATGGTTTTAATGATAGTGGACTAACTTATAATGGGGTACTCAATGCAGACCGTTCTGGTGACCCTGTAGGAAATTCAGTAA
>JBGCFJ010000658.1:0-7812 GCA_045106885.1 Saprospiraceae bacterium | reverse complement strand
AATTGAGCCACATTACCCCGATGAATCGGGGCAGGCATTGTTCTTATTTACTTCTAAGAAACCTTTAAAAAGCCTTATGTAGCAAAGGCTATATGCGGTTTTTAAAGAATCCTTAAAAGAAAAAACAACTGCGTACTCTGGCACACTTTATTTCTACCTCGTCACTAAGACTCTAAGTAAAATTTAATTTTCAATTTCAAATTTTCAATTTTAAACCACCTTCGGCGGGAATTTGAGGTTGAAGTTGAATTTGAGATTAACAATTATCGACATTTCAAAATATCGACAATTTGTTGGTTTTAAATTTTACTTAGTGTCTTAATGTATAAATAATTAGTCAAAAAAAATAGCATCTTGTTCAAGATTTTTTTTGAATAAACCAACACTCATTTATTTAATAATAATTTAATGAAAATTATTACTGTTAACCAGCGTTGTTTTTTACTAAAGTATTGTTGTTTGCTGATGTTTTTTTTCACAGCTTGCCACAAAGGAGTATCACCAACAAATAGTACAACTGTTTCGGTAGAGAAAAAAAGTCAGTTGGTAAAAGATATAGAGGCGATTTTTTATGCGCCTAATTTTGCACCTATTCCCAATAAAATATTTAATGCGGCCGATTATGGTGCCGTTGGAGATGGACAAACGCTTAATACGATAGCCATTCAAAAAACAATTGATGCGGCAGCTAAAGCAGGCGGTGGTCAAGTTGTTTTTCCAAAAGGTATTTATGTATCAGGCGCCTTATTTATCAAATCAAATGTGGACTTGCATTTGGCGGAAGGTGTAGTCATTCAAGCAATCCAAGAGGATAAGCATTTTCCCGATAAATGGACTAGAGTAGCAGGAATTGAGATGAATTGGCCTGCTGGATTAATTAATATATATGACGAAAAAAATGTTCGGGTTACGGGAAAAGGTATCATTGATGGTAATGGCAAATTTTGGTGGGATAAATTTTGGGGAGACCCGCAAAGAACAGGAGGTATGTGGGTGGATTATACCGAGCGAGGTATTCGATGGGCGGTAGATTATGACTGTAAGCGAGTTCGGGCAGTCGTTGTTTATAATTCAGAAGCGGTCGTATTGAAAGATTTTACTGTTAAAAGGTCAGGTTTCTGGACGATTAGTTTAACCTACTCTAATAAAGTACACGTTGATGGGTTAATTATTCGCAATAATATAGGCGGTATAGGGCCAAGTTCCGATGGAATTAACTCAGATTCTTCTAAAGATATATTAGTAGAAAATTGTGATATAGATTGTAATGATGACAATCTATGTATAAAAGCGGGTAGAGATTCTGATGGTTTAAGGGTCAATCGGCCTTCAGAGAATATTGTTTACAGAAATTGTATTACTCGTGCCGGACATGGACTCTTTACTATCGGAAGTGAAACTTCAGGCGGCATGCATAATATTGAGGTTTATGGATTAGAAGCGATAGGAACTAGTACAGGCATTCGTTTTAAATCTGCTAAAGTTCGGGGCGGATTGATTGAAAATATTTGGTTCCATGATATTAAGATGAAAGCGGTCAAAAAGCCTTTTCAATTTGAACTAAATTGGTATCCTTCCTATAGTTACCCTGTTATTCCAGCATCCGAAATGACTGCCGATATGCCTATCCATTGGAAAGTGATGACGACTCCAGTTGAACCACCAGAAAAAGGGATTCCTGAATTTAGAAATATTCGCCTATCTAATATCGAAGTAAAGGAAGCCGAGCGGGCTTTCTATGCCAATGCTTATCCAGAAATGCCGATTCATCATTTGACTTGGGAGAATATTAGCATCGAGGCACAAGAAGGTGGCTCGCTCAATCATGCAGCCAATTGGACCATGAAAAATGTACAATTGACAACGAGGACCAACCAAGCTTTAGTCCTAAAAAATAGTTCCAATGTAGCCTTGCCTAAATGGTCGCATCAATCAATGTCTGCTGCCCCTTCAACTAACATCAAACCTAACAAAGAGCATACAGTACCTACAAAAAAGGCTATATCCGAAGGGCTTGTCCTTATAAACCCTACTGTTGAAGGGCCAATAGCCGCTAAGGATACGACCACTTTTTCTAAAGAAATGTTGCTACACATTCAAAATGAAACAGCGAAAACCTTGATGGTTTATGAACCATTAGGAGATGGTTTTTACTTTTCTCCTTTAACCATTCGTAAAGATGGGAATTCCTTAAAGATTAATAGTGAAAGAAACCATATTTGGAAAATTCATATTGCCGCTGCTGCTAAACCTCAATATATTACGGGCGTAGATTCTTGGAATTATGATGAAACGCAGCAACAAATTATCGCTCAAAAAGAAGGGATGCAGTTTGAAATTTTAATTGCAGAATAGCATCGGACAATTCCCTGATTAAAATAGTCGGCAAAAAAGTAATAATCAAATGAGAAGTCAGAAAATACAGATTTAAATAATTGATAGTCAATTATTTAGTAACCTTAAATCTGATTTTTGACAGGAGAATTTATTTTTCTGCCGGTAGCTATCGGGAGACTTCTGACATCTTTTGCATAGTAGTAAGTATTTAAAAAAATATCACAATAATCAATACCATGATAAAAAAAATAATCCTCTTTTTGAGCTTATTAATGGTTCTCCCCCTGACCATTTTTAGTCAAATACAGGTAAAAGGAAATGTTACCTCTAATGAAGGAGAACCGCTTATTGGCGCAACAGTTATGCTAAAAAATACGGCTACGGGAACCATAACTGACTTTGATGGAAATTATGTCTTAGACTTACCTGATGACAATGGAGTTTTGATGATTTCCTATACTGGCTATTTAGACCAAGAAGTAGCTATTAATGGTCAAAAGCTAATTAATGTTGTTTTGCCAGTTTCCCAAACACTTTTGGAAGAGGTAGTCGTGATAGGATACGGCGCAAGTAAAAAAGGAACAGTTACTGGGTCCATCGCTCAAGTTTCTAGTGAACGCTTAGAAAGTCGTGCTGTAACGAGAGTAGAACAAGCACTTGCTGGGCAGATGGCGGGCGTAAGAGTCAGAGCAACCACAGGAGATTTAGGTGCTCCTTTACAGATTTCTATTAGAGGAAATTCTTCGGTGTCGGCAAGTAACGAACCGCTTTATGTCGTGGATGGTTTTCCTACTTCAGATATTGCTGATTTAGTAATTAGTGACATTGCCTCTATCGCTGTGTTAAAAGATGCCTCTTCAACTGCCATTTATGGGTCTAGAGGGGCGAATGGCGTTGTGCTAATTACAACTAAAAGTGGAAAAAAAGGGAAGGCAAAATTTTCTGTAAATGTTTACCGAGGCGTACAAACTTTAGAGAAAAAAATAGACTTGTTATCTGCGGAAGAATGGATAGATATCAGCAAGCAAATTATTGATACTCGTTGGGTCAATCGAGGAAAAGAATTAGGCTTAAATTATCAAGCATCTGACTCTTATGAATATCGAATAGCAGAATTAGGAGGTCATAATAATAATTACATGCATGATACTCGATGGGAAGATGGAACAGATAGTTTGGCATTTATTGACTGGCAAGATGAATTGTTCAGAGCTGCTGCTATTCAAGAATATCAGGTATCCGCATCAGGAGGAAGCGACCAAATAAAATATCATATTTCTGGTACCTTATTCCAGCAAGACGGTATTGTTCAACATACGGATTTTACTCGACTAAATTTTAGGTCAAATTTACAAATTAATTTCACCCCTAAATTATCGCTGGGTTTAAGTCTTTCTCCAACTTATAGCACCTCCAATGGGGGTAGAGTTACGGGAAAAGACGCCATCGTTCACTATGCCTTGAACATTGTTCCGGTAGCGAATAAAGACGTTGGACTTGAAACAGGGGTTTATCCGAATCCGACTTATGAATATGGAGGGTCTTATATAAGTCCTGTGGCATATATGCGAGAAATAGAATACAATCAAGATGATTTTAGAGCAAGAACCAATGTTTCCTTAAACTATCAATTAGCAAAGAGCTTGCGATTAAAACTATCTGGGGCAGCGGACAATCGAGCATTAAAATTACATCGCTACCTTCCTACAAATGTAGCTAGAAGAAATACCAACGCAATAGAAGGAGAATTAAGTAATGCCGTATTAGATTCTAGGCGAGATAATAAATACTTACTACAAGCAACGTTAAACTTCAATAAATCCTTTGGAAAACACGGTTTAACAGCATTAGGTGGCTATTCCGTCGAGAGTAGAGAAAGGGACCGTGCCTACCAAAAACATTCTCAATTAAGTAATGATAAATTGCTTACTTTCAATGAAACAACCTCTACGCCTACCAATAGTTTTTATCAAATATTTGAAGACCGACTGATTTCCTATTTTGCTCGTTCTCAATACAATTTTGACGACCGATATTTATTATCTGCTAGTATCAGAAGAGATGGTTCTTCTAGATTTGGAAGAAATAATCTATGGGGAAATTTCCCTTCTGTATCTGCTGCTTGGCGAGTTAGTAATGAGTCTTTTATGCAAGACCTTCCAGCCATTAGTAGCTTGAAATTTAGATATAGTTTTGGAGAAACAGGCAATAACCGTATTCCTGAATATCGCTCTTACTCGGAATTAGGAAGTGGTAATTATAGTTTTGGCAATCAACTCGCTTTTGGATTAGCCACTACTTCTATTGAAAATTATGACTTGGGTTGGGAAAAAACGCAGTCTTCCAATTTTGGTCTGGATTTAGGCCTTTTCAAAAATCGAATTTTTGTCTCTGCTGATTACTATCAAAAGAACACCAGAGATATGCTATATTATGTTCCTGTGGCAACAGTAACGGGTTTCACCAATGGCTGGCAGAATATCGGGGAAATGGAAAACCAAGGAGTCGAATTAGAATTGACGACCCGCAATATTGTGAAAAAATTCAAATGGGAAACGTCCCTAAACTTATCTAGAAACACCAATAGTATCGTATCGCTAGGCCCAGATGACACCCCTATTTTAGCAGGTTTTCAAGGACGTACAGAAATCTTAAAAGTAGGAGAACCGCTGTTTTCTTTCTACATGTATGAAGCAATAGGCGTGTATAAAAACCAAGCTGAAGTGGAAAGTTTACCTTCTAGAAGCACAAGTATTCCAGGAGATATTATTTATCGGGATGTGAATAATGATGGCATCATTACAGAATTAGATAAGACCATAGTGGGTAACCCAGAGCCTGATTTTTTCTGGGGGATTATGAACACTTTTAAGTATAAAAATTTCGATTTATCCATCTTATTACAAGGTCAAATTGGTGGCGAAATTTATGGGATGATTGGGCGTGCCATCGACAACCCTAGTGGACAAACCCTGCACAATCGACCTGCTCATTGGAAAGACCGATGGATATCTCCAGAAAACCCAGGTAATGGTGTTGTTCCTAGAGTAGATGCTACGACGAGTAGTTTGTATGATTCAAGATGGTTATATGATGCGACCTATTGGAAAATCAAAAACATTACTCTGACTTACAACTTGCCAAAAGATTTATTCCGAGGTTTCCGAGGTGGGCAAGTTTATTTTTCAGGAGACAATATTTTTATGAAAGACAATTATACAATTGGTTTTTCACCAGAAGCAGAGAATAATGAGGGAGGTGATTATGGTGGTTATCCATTAGCACGGGTAATGACACTAGGGTTGAGAACTTCTTTTTAAGGACTAGGTAAAAATAACCTACCCATTCTGACTTGTTCTTTTTAGGTCTAAGAAACCCAAAAAATAGAACCATAGCCCTGCTATGCTTCGATTTTTTGAATTCCTTACACCTAAAAATAACTGCGCCATAACGGGTACTTTATTTCTTACCTACTCCCTAATTCATTTTGGTCGCTATAAAATAATTTATAAGATGAAAAAAATATTATTACTTATACTACTTAATAGTTTACTCTTTCTTTCTTGTAGTGAAGACTATCTGTTATTGGAAAATCCTAATCAACTTGATAGCGCGAATTTCTTTCAAACAGAAGAAGATATTCAAATAGCAATTACTAGTGCTTATGCCGAATTGCAAAATTTTCCAACCATTTTTTATCTCTATCTAAAAGATGGTCGCTCTAATAATTACTTTTCTGGTACGTCTAATGCGCAGAGAGATTTGGTAGACATCTCTTCTTTTAATGTCACCTCAGAATTAAGAACTTTAGACAATGCTTGGAGATTTGCTTATTCGCTTATTGCAAGAACGAATAAAGTTTTATCTGTAATAGATGACGTGCCCTTTTCTTCGGAAACCTTAAGAGACCGTATTAAAGGAGAAGCAAGATTTCTAAGAGGATTTGCGCATTTTGAACTAACCCGTACTTTTGGAAAAGTGCCTATTATTGATGACTTAGTTTCTCCAGAAAAAGCACTTGAAATAGGTCGGTCAGAATTGACAGATGTCTATGCTTTTATTGAAACTGATTTACAATTTGCGCTGGCTAATTTACCAACCACTTATCCAAGTACTGAACTTGGAAAAGCAACTCAATATGCTGCTGCTGGCCTTTTAGCAAAGGTGTATTTAACCTGGGGACAATTTCCAGTTGAAGACAAAAGTAAAGTAGACTTAGCAGTTCCGATTTTAGAATCGCTTATTACCAATGACAACAGCTTAAATTGGTCGTTTAATTATAAAAATATTTTCAAATCTAGTAACGATAATAAATATTGCTTATTTGAGGTACAATATATTTCTGGTGCCAATGGCATCGGTGCCTTGTTTCCTTCTGAATTTTTAACTAGTTCTCTTAAAGCATTTCCTTTCAGCGGTGGTATACCAAGAATCACTCCTAGTCGAGATTTATTGAGTGCTTTTGATATGGAAGCAGATATTCGGTTCAATGCTACCTTTGATACTACTTATGTGGATAATTTCGGATTTACCGTAAATGATGACCTCATTACAAAATGGTTTGAAACGGGATTGTCTTTATTGAATAGAGGAGATTGGCCGCATAACTACCCTATTCTAAGACCTGCAGATATTTACTTAATGTACGCTGAAGCTTTGATTATCAAAGAGGGCAATCCTACCACTACGTCTATTGATGCCTTAAATAAAACAAGAAGACGTGCAGGCTTACTCCCAATTAATCCTGATTCAAGAGCAGCATTTGAAGAAGCTTTAAAACTTGAATACCGAAGAGAGTTTGTGGGCGAAGGGGTCTATTGGCCTTACTTGGTTCGGTCTGGTCAAGCGGTCGAAGATATGAATACTTGGTTAATGGAAACAGAACAAAATTACACGATAAACACAGATAAATTAATTTATCCTATTCCATTTTCGCAAATGGTTATCAAAGCTGGATTATATACGCAAAACCCTGGCTATTAAATTTACTAACAAACAAAAGTTTACATTATAAGACTCCAAAACAGGAGAGGAGATACTGCATTTAACACTTTAAAATCTTTTTAATTTAAACTTAATTAATTTAACAATGGTATTATGAAAAAAATTTACTTAACCTTATTAGGATTAATTTGTTTTTCCTCTTTTTTAATGTCACAAACGGTACACTCCGTTTTAGACACCTCTTATAATAGCGATAATACTCCCGCTTATTATATTCAAGCAACAACGGTTACTACGGCTACAAAGTCTACTTTAACCTTAAACATTTCGCCTGCAACTTCTGACCTTGGACAAATCTTTGATTTATCCATTTACAGAGATTCAGATGCGCGTTTTAAAGATAGACCAAGAATCGCTAAAGCAGTACCAGTACCTGCAAATGGTACGGTTGTATTTGAAGATATGCACGAAACTTGGACGAATGATGGAGGTGGTTTGTACCAATACACAGGTACAGGTGCTTATCCTGCA
>JBGCFJ010000657.1:0-15229 GCA_045106885.1 Saprospiraceae bacterium | reverse complement strand
TAGTATTTACAAAGGAGGGTTTAGTTGACTACTGCAATTATTATACCTTAGTTGTTAAAATACGGAGAATAAATGAAATGAAATTTAAAAAGGGAGCGAATTTAAATAGTTTTGATACCGTTTTTCCACTTTGTCTAAATTTTTCAAACCTTTCAATCCCTTTGATTCAATACAAAAAGAAGCAACTACATGTCCGTAGCTCATTGCTTGCCTGATGTTTTTGGTCGAAAGATACTTGACTAAAAAACCAGTAGCAAAAGTGTCGCCTGCACCAGTCGGGTCTACTACTTTCGTTGGATAAGTAGGAAAATCTTGCTGTTGTCCACCTTTAAAAACAGTAGCTGCTTTATTACCTCTAGTCATGACAACAATAGGAATTTGTTCGACAATAGAAGGAAATAAGGATTCATATCCTGAAATGTCTTCATCGCTGAGTATTAAAATATCTATCCCTTTTAATTTGTTCCAGTCAAATACTTTAGGACTAATTTCTCTAGTTGCTTCGTCCCATTGACGCAGCCAACCTTGAGGCGTAGCAGCAATAATTGTATCTGGATGAAAGGCTTTTATGAGGGAGAAATCTACTTCATCTGCAATAGGCCCAAGCTGAACTAACTGAACGTTTTTCCATTCGGCAGGTAAATCTTTGATAGTAATATCATCTGCTCTTTTAAAGATATACTGAGTCCGATGAGTAGGGTGATATATATTTTCAAAAACAGTGGTATGTGCTGTTTTTTTATTATGTATAGCTATCTCTTGAAAACTGGAAAGGAAGGAGAAATCATCACTAAAACTGGTGAGAATACCAGGTTTTTTGCCCAGAAGTTGAGCGGTAATACTGCAATAAGAGACGGTGCCGCCTAGTGAAAAACCTTCTGGTACAATATCTTGGCAAACGTGGCCGATGCATAAATAGTCAATCGTCATTGTTCAATAGTCGATAGTCAATCGTCAATAGATTGACTAATAAAGTTATAATATAAGATTTTGATAGATGAAATGATTTTGCTAAATTTAGTTAATTAACGCTATGATTAACCAAAACTACACAAAATGAAACCTTTAAACCTTAAAAATTTAAAAATTCACCACAAATCTATGAAAATAGGAGATTGGTTTTGGGGGATTTTTGATGAATGGTCTTATTTAGAATAGATAGTCATTGGTACATAAGTCGTTAGTGACGAAAAGCCTACTAATGACTAATGACCAATGACTAATGACTACTAGTAATAATAATCCAGGCCTAAATGTGTAATTAGGTCTTCTCCTTGCATGTGGCGAAGGGTATTATTAATTTTCATTAATTGCTTGAATAAATCGTGTTGAGGTGGTAAACCTTTTTTAGTTTGTGGAGACTTGAAGAAAAAGCCTAAGTATTCTTGAATACCGCCCATTTCTTTTCGGCTCGCATAATCTAATAATAGACATAAATCCAAAACGATTGGTGCTGCCAAAATAGAATCTCTACATAAGAAATCTACTTTGATTTGCATTGGGTAACCCAACCAACCAGAAATATCAATATTGTCCCATCCTTCCTTATTGTCACCACGAGGTGGGTAATAATTGATTCTTACTTTGTGGTAAATATTACCGTACAATTCAGGATTCAGCTCAGGTTGTAAGATATGCTCTATTACGCCCAACTTAGAAACTTCCTTTGTCTTGAAGTTATCAGGATCATCTAATACTGCACCATCTCTGTTTCCTAAAATATTGGTGGAGAACCATCCGTCAACTCCTAAAGAACGAGCTTTGAAACCAGGCGTTAAGATGGTCTTCATTAAGGTCTGACCTGTCTTGAAGTCTTTTCCACCGATTGGCACTTTCTTGCTTTTCGCTAATTCTACTAATGCAGGAATGTCAGCAGATAAATTCGGTGCACCATTTGCATAAGGTACGCCCATTTTAATTGCTGCATACGCATAAATCATACTTGGCGGAATCGCTGGGTCATTATTCTTTAAGCCTTTTTCTAAAGCCTTTAAGTTTTTATGACAAGCAGCTTCTTCCATATAGATTTCGGTAGAACCACACCAAACCATTACCAAACGGTCACAGCCATTGGCTTTTTTGAAGGCTTTCATATCAGCCATTAAAGCCTTCGCCAAATCCATTTTGGTTTTGCCTTTTTTGATGTGTGTGCCATCTAATCTTTTGACATATTTTTTGTCAAAAACAGCTTTCATCGGCTTCACAGCCTTTAATTCATCTTTTACTTGGTCTAAAAGCCTTTTGTCTAAAACACCTGCTTTCACAGAAGCTTTATACATATTGTCTTTGTAGACATCCCAACCACCGAAAACCATATCGTTTAAATCGGTTAATGGAACAAATTCTTTAATTTTTGGGTAACGCTTTTCTGTTCTTTTTCCCAATCTGATTCTACCCATTTGAGTATAAGAACCAAAAGGTTGTGCTAACCCTTTTCGGACAGCCATAACACCAGCTACGAAAGTGGTTGCAACAGCACCCATACCAGGTAATAGAACGCCTAATTTACCTTTAGCGGATTTGATTTTAGTCTTCTCTGCCATTCTTGTTTTTAAATTTTTAAAAAGGTGGAATAAAAATAGTGGTGAATTAAGAGTGATGAGTTATAAGTGAAAAACACTATTAACTAAAAACTTTAGATTTCACACTAAATGAAATTCCCAAATTCTGTAGGATAAAATAGTGATGAGTTATAAGTGATGAGACGAATAACTAATACTTGTAAACTTTACACTAAATAAAAAAGCTCCAAATTCTGAAAGGCAAATAATAATTAATAAATCTATAACCAGTTGTTCTCTTTATACCAAATTAATGTTTCTGCTAATCCCTTATTCAGGTCATAAGCGGGGGCAAAGTTAAAATCATTTTGCAAAGGTACAATGTCTACTTGCCAATTTTTTGCTTTTAATGTTTTAACTTTCTCTAAATTGAGTGGGGGCATCTTGCCCGTTAGCTTGCCAAGCCCTTCTCCAATCGCTGCCACCACCTTAACAATACCAATTGGAATATTGATTTTGATAAAGGGCTTTTTATTTAAAATTTTTGCGGCGTATTTTCCTAAGTCTTGTGTGGGATAACTATTCCCGTCAGAGACAAAGTAGCCTTTTTGAATATGAGTAGATAAAGTCCCATCTACCACTACTTTCACTAAATCTTTCACATAAATAAAAGCCATTTTTTGTGGACTTCTACCTATATGTCCTTCTAAACCTTGATTGAATGCCTTAAAAAAGGTGAAAATCTCTGTTTCTCTTGGCCCATAAACACCTGTCGGTCGGAAAATTAAATAGGGAAAATTAGTTCGACTTTTTAACCATTTTTCTGCTTTTAATTTACTTTGACCATACGTATCAATTGGTTGTGGGACATCTGATTCTTTGACAAAATCCCCTTCTTGATTATCTGCTGGTCCATAAGCTGCGGCACTGCTGATATAAGTGAATTTTTTTAAATCAGGTTGTACTTCTTGCAAAATCTGTGCAAAATTAGTAGTCAAATCCGTATTATATTTAAAAAAATCTTGTTTATCATTAACGGTAACAACGCCCGCATTGTGGATGACATAATCGAAATTAATTTGCTGCAAACGGTCTCTTAAATCACTTAAATTCCCAAAATCTAATTCAAAAATATTAATCTTTGGGTCTTGTAAATACTTTCGACTACTCGTACTTCTTACACCCGCATAGACTTCTAAGCCTCTTTTTAGTGCTTCTTCCACTAAAAAGCTGCCTACAAATCCACTTGCGCCTGTGATTAATATTTTCTGCATAATTTCTTTATTTGCGATTTTTATGACAAGCATTCAATGTCGCAAATTTTCTTAATTTAAATGGTAGATAATTGATAACAAAGCCTTAACAGGCTGACGAGGAATCTAGTGTAGCCGCCAAATTCATTTGGCTGACTCTGGATAATAAGCCATTAACTAATGCTACTCAGGCTAGAAGCCTAAGCTACTTTTATTCCTTTCTCATCGTCCAATTCGTAAACGCCAATGCGCCTTTGCCAATTTTTTCTTCCAGCAATACCTCAAACCCAAGCCCTTCATAAAATCGAACCGTTCTATATCGTTGCGTTGAAAGCGCAAAGATAGCGTCTTTTTCTTTAGTTTTAAAAGCCGTAAATTGTTGCTGCAAAATACTAGACCCCAATCCTTTGCCTCGCATATCCTCTTGTATTACCATATTATTAAGATAGCGATAAGGTTGTGTTTCCCCCATTGTTCTAGTCAAATGTTCCGCAATACCGCCAGACACTTCCATCACTCTCGACAAGGCACTAAACCCCATTTTAAAGGGTACTTTCAATAAACCACCTTGTATTTGCGGAAGTAAGCCAACTTTTATTTGATTAGGTTTTGTCCAAAAGCCCATAGCTTTAGTGTCTTCCTTTTCGGTAATACAAAAACTTTCTGCACCATGCTTTAATTGCAACTTCAAGTTAGTTCCTAATAGCCATTCCAATTGCGCCTGTCTAGTGGCGTCATTGGGGCATAAATAAATGTGTGCAGGATTGTCATAAAAAGAAGTGGCTACTAATTTTGCAGCGGTAGGGTAGTTAATGAGAAGAATAGGGGATAGGTTGAGGTGTTCCATGTCTGCTTTTACTTATTTTTTCTTGAAAATTCTTAGTAATAAAACAAGTATCAACACCAAGACAAACGGCAAGTATTCAACCCCTATACTCTGTACTCTTTTAAAATAAGTACTCATAAAAATTATCCAAATCCAATAGCCACCGATGGTATGCAATAGCTTCCAATTTTTTTGAGAAAGGTGTTTGGAAAAAGTATCAAAGGAAGTCAATAACATCAAAACAACAAACAGGTAAGCTAATCCACCTGCCATTAAAGACGTACTGGCAGCCAAATCAAAGACAGGATGAAAAACCTGCTGTAAAAGAACTAAAAAACCTAAATGGATTAAATGATTAATGGCGAAGGAAATACCTAGATATTTGCGATTCATTAACCACCAAAAAGATAAGGAATTTCTAATGCGCAAATGAGCAGCAGATGCGGCAAAGGCTAGGCAAAATAGGGTGAAACTAATCTTGGCAGACCAAGCAATGACTGCTCTTGTTCCTTCCTCATTAAATCCAATCCAAAAGAAAAAGACGGCATATAAAAGAATGGGCAATCCGACTGCTAATTTTACTACGTCCCAATCCCAGATACCTCTGTTTGATTGATTATCTACCATTTATATATTAAAGAAAATTTTAGGCGAGTAATATTTTTCTGAGCGTATCTAGTCGCACATCTGTATCAAAAATAGCTCTTACTGGGATTTCAAAACCTTTCACTACTTTACTCAATATATTGCCATCAGTCGCTTTTTTTTGAAGTTTGTAAACTCCTTTTACTAATACATATTGTTCAACAATTTCTTTAATAGGGTCAATCATCCAATATTCTCCTACACTATGTTGTTCGTAATCTTTAAATTTTGTGTCCTTATCACTTTTAGCGGTTGATTTGGATTTTACTTCTACTACTAAATCTGGAACAGGAAATAAATGTTGCCCTTTTTTGAAGGTTGCCGATTTTTTTTTATTGAAAAAACATACATCTGGTTCATAGTCATTTCTAGAAAATCGAACCATCACTTTTTCTACACCAACATAGCCTAAATTATATTTTATGACATAATTGTCTAAGAGAGATAATAACCCTTTTGTTGCATCATTGTGTTCTTTCATAATAGGAGAATGAATAATTATTTCCCCGTTGATAAATTCTGCTTTCATGTCTTCATCCACCCATTCATAGAACGCTAATCTTTTTTGTTGTTCTTTTAACAATTCTTCATTCACCCGTTTAACAATAAGTGGTGCTTGAGATTTAGACATTAATTCTTTTACAATTTTTTCAGTTGAATACGTAATTTTTCTATTTGGTACTTACCAAATATACGACTTTTAGGGGTGGATTTTCAAATTATTTCAGAAGAAATATACATTTAGACCTCCTTCTGATAAAGCCGATATCGCTTATAAGGCTCACCATTCAAATTTTGCAAGCCTTTATTCATCATTTCGTTATTCTCTAAAATCCAAGAGCCTTCGCCAAATTCAATACCATTGTTTTGGGCATAACGGATAATTTTAGCGTAAAAAATAGCTTCAATCCCTAATCTTCGGTAAGTTTCATTTACTCCTAAAAGGATTATTCTAAGTATCTTAGTTTTTCTTTTGCCAAACAGTAAACGAAGTGCCCCAAAAGGTAAAATTCGACCTCGTTTTTGCTTTATCATAATTTCATTGATATTGGGAACAGCTAAGAAAAAGCCAATACCTTTTCCGTCTTTTTCCGCAAGAAAAACCATTTCTTCGACCAAAATCATTTTTAGGCTTTCGGCAAGATGCTCAAATTCTTTGTCTGTAGGTGGGACAAAACCCCAATTTCTATCCCATGCTTCCTTATAGAGTTTATGAATAACAGGAACTTCTTTTTTCCAATTTTTTAGGCTGACGTTCCGAATAGTAATACCTCTAGTCTTCAAGCGTTCCTCTAATCTTTCGGCTACCCTAAGCGATTTTTCAGAAACCGTTTGAGTGGGTACTTTATAGGCCAATAAATCCATTTGCTTGGTCATGCCAAAACGAGTGACAAAATCGACATAATACGGCTTATTATACGTCATATTAATAACAGGAGGCAGGTCGTATCCATCTACTAAAATGCCTGCGGTTTCGTTCGTAGAAAAATTAGTAGGGCCATATAAGGCGACATGTCCTTTGGATTTTATCCAATCAACGGCTGTCTGTAATAATTTTTCAGCCACAGCATAATCTTCAATCACATCAAAAAACCAAAATACCCTACATTGGCATCAGCGAATTTATTATAATTATTATTTTGGATGGCAGCAATCCGACCCACTATTTTTTTATCTCTAAATGCTAAGAAAAGGTCTGCATTAGAATGGGCAAAAAACGGATTCTTTTTAGGATTCAATAATTCTTGCATGCCTAAATAAATCTCAGGCACATAATTCGGGTCGCCTTTATACAGGTTATGCGGAAAGTCTATAAATTGCTTCTTCTGTTTTTTGGTGGTAACTTTTATGATCTGCATTGGTTGGTTTGTCTTTTTGTTTTAGGATGTTTTTTCATAGCTTTTTTAAGAAGTCAGAGGTCAGACCGTTTATTTCATAAACTGTCAGAAGTCAGATGACTTAGTATTTATCTACGTTAAATCTGACTTCTGACAGAAAAAGTATTTTTCGGTCTGACATCTGACTTCTATTCTAATACGACTTTCCGTTTATGACAAATGGTATCCGAACTGCATCGAATACCATTTGTTTTCTTCGTATTTATAAAAAGATAGAACTGTTTTTTTTTAAACTTCGGAAGCTACCACTCTAGGAACATTCAATATTTTTCCTACTTCATCCAATTTTTCAATGGCATAATCAATTTGTTCTTTGGTATGTGTTGCCATTAAAGAGAAACGAATTAAAGAATCGTGACTTGCTACAGCAGGAGAAATAACAGGATTGACAAAAACACCTGCATCTTGCAGCATTTTCGTTAAGACAAAAGTCTTTTGGTCATCTCTAACATAAATAGGAATAATAGGGGTTTCTGTAGGCCCTGTTTCTAAACCAACATTACCTAGTGCTTTCATCGCATAACGGGTATTATCCCAAAGCATATCAATCCTTTCTGGTTCTTCTTCCATCACATCTAAGGCGGCAATTACACTTGCGGCATTAGCTGGAGCGATACTCGCACTAAAAATAAAAGAACGAGCCGTATGCTTCATAAAATTGATGGTATCTTTATCTGCTGCAATGAAACCACCAATAGAAGCTAAGGACTTACTAAAAGTGCCCATGATAATATCCACATTATCTGTCACGCCAAAATGACTAGCGGTACCTCTACCTCCTTTGCCTAACACACCTAAAGAGTGCGCATCATCGACCATAATATTGGCATTATATTTCTTTGCTAAAGCAACCATTTCTGGCAACTTAGCTACATCTCCTTCCATACTAAAGACACCGTCCGTTACGATTAATTTGACTCGGTCTTCATTGCATCTTTG
Organism: Saprospiraceae bacterium; assembly: GCA_045106885.1. Lineage (GTDB taxonomy): Bacteria > Bacteroidota > Bacteroidia > Chitinophagales > Saprospiraceae > JAFMDF01. Next base: position 7,167 of record JBGCFJ010000657.1, on the reverse strand, counting down.
CAGAACCTTTTCTAGAGATGCCATATCTTTATGTCGATATTTCATCGTTCTACCAAAAGATAATCTTGCCCCGTCTATGATACAAGCATGATTTAAGTCGTCTAAAATGACATAATCATGTCTCGTTAGAATAGAAGAAATAGCCCCTAGATTCGCTTTATAACCACTGCTGAAAACAATAGCTTCCTCTTTACCGACAAACTTGGCTAATTTTTCTTCTAATTCGGTGTGAATATCTAAAGAACCATTTAAAAAACGAGAGCCTGCACAGCCCAAGCCATATTTGTCAATGGCTGCTTTAGAAGCCTCCTTTAATTTAGGGTGATTAGTTAAGCCTAAATAGGAATTAGACCCAAACATAAGTACGTCTTTCCCGTTCATTTTAACGACCGTATCTTGGTCAGAACTGATTTCTCGGAAATAAGGGTAAACCCCCGCAGCCTTGACCTCAGCAGGACGAGTGTACTTCGCTAGTTGGTTTCGAAGTAAATTCATTTTCTGTGTATTAAAGTTCTCCAAAAACAAGCCGTTGTAAGTGATTAGTGATTAGTGATTAGTGATTAGTGATTAGTTTTATCACTATTTAATTTCACTTTTGGATACTAAAATCCTTATCTCCTAAATTTTACTTTTCTAGCTTGGTCTGTTTTATTAGAATCTTTTTAAAGTAATTGACCAATTAAGGGTATTCACTTTTTATAAATAAAAATTAAAACCTAGCATTATAGGTACTGCGCTCCAATGCAATACTTTTTAACTTTTAATTTAAGATTTTACATTTTTAATTTAACCTTGATTCCAACAGGTGACTAAATGTGTTTATAAAAATTCTGTATAGTGCTATATTAAACCACTTCAATTTGTGGTTAGTTCTCGCTTATTATTAAAATAAGACAATTTAGATTTTTTAATCCCCTATGTCTTTTTAAAATAATTGTAAAATTAAGATTTATTCGCCGTTTTATTGTACTATTCGGCTAATACTTAGTGGTTTTTAGAGCGTCAGCTAATAAACTGATGTTTTTTAGAGGTCAGAAGTCAGGCCGAAAATTGAAATTTTCTGTCAGAAGTCAGATTAAATAGTAAGCTCTCAATATGGGTGAAAAATCAGTTCGTCGGATGACTATCGTCGTCCGATGAGCTGATTTAAATCATCCGACGACGGAGTCATCGGACGATTTAAACTGAACCATTGAGTACTTACATTAAATACAGGCAACCAACTGAATGTCAGAAATTTACATTTATTCAATCTGACTGCTCACTTCTTTCTAGGTATCAATTTTCAATCTGACTATCTATTAAGCCAATAAACAAGAGATACCTTATAATAGTTTAATGTATTCTGTTAACCAATCTTTCACTTTCGTTTTCAACAATACTTTTTCTAATAGAAAAATGGCAAAAAGAGCGGTTAGTCCACCTAAAAAGACATCAAAAATATAGTGATGGTTGGTATAAATTGCAGCAAACCAAATACCTAACATGATTATTAAGAATAAGATAGAGGCAATGACCAAGCGTTTTTTTATACCGTAATAGACCAATAATACTGGAAACGCAGAATGTAAAGAAGGAATAGCTGCAAAAACGTTTCCATTCTTTTCGTACATATCTTTGAATATATTAACGCCCCAGAAATCATCAAATCGCAATAATCTAGCCGCACTTCCTGGTGTACCTTCAATAAATGTAAATCCGTATTCTTCTACATACCACGGCGGGGCGGCAGGGTAGATATAATAAATGGTTAAGCCAACTAAATTCGTTAAGAAAAAGGCAGCAGTAAATTTTGCCATCGTGTTTTTATCTGTAAAAAATAGATAAATCACAAACAACATCGGAATAGGCACCCAACAAAGATAAAAAGAGGGGGCTAAGACATCCAAAAAGGTCGTCGAATTAGCCTTCGCATATTCATTGGGGGTTAAGATACCTTGTGCCGTTTCTATCCCAAAAACAGATTTTTCTAAATTGTATAAACTCTCGATATTGACGGGATTGACCATATAATTAGGGTAAACTCGCAAAGCATCATAAAGCAACCAATACACCATAAAGAACAGAAATGCCCAAAATATTTTCCTGGAGACAGGAAGGGCAAAATAAGCGCCTAATGCTGCTAACCATAAATGTAAATGGTCAGGTCGCCAGCCAATTAAAAAATAGGCTAAACCCAAATAAGCCAAGCTTGCAAGGATGGCAACTATTATATTTTTTGAGGTAAACCTCTGGAAGTCAGTGCTCAATTGTTCAATTTTCTTTTAGGAAGTAATACTCAATTTGGATTTATTCTCATCCAAGATATTCCCGTTACTGGATGATTTTATAAGACTTTTGACTAAATTTTCCAGTAACAGAAAATTACTGGAAAATAGAGCGGCTTAGACCACTTCAAAGAAAGTATTTCTGTTCTGTGCGTAGATTGAAATATAAGATTAGGCGTACAGCTATAAGATGCACATTTTTAAAAGATACCCTAATGTTCTGTGGGGATAATTTGATTGAGTGGATGTATTAGAAAGTATATAGTTTTACACAGCCTGCTTTTCTCCAGTCGATTTTTGCTCTTTATTATTCTTAAATTGAGAACCAACAATAACATCCCAAAGTGGAGAACTAACCCCATATCCAGCATCAGGGTCCTTGAAATGATGCTTTAAATGGTGGGTTTTTAATGCCATCCAAATTTTTCCTTTCATAGGCGCATGATGAATCGCATAATGCAGCATATCATAAAATAAATAACCAGCTAAAAATCCTGCAAAGAAAGAAAAGAAGCCATCGTGTACGACCACATTCCTAAATAAAAAGTAAAATAAAGAAGCTAAGGGAATACTTACTGCAGGTGGCATCACTAATCGCCAGGAATCATTTGGATAATCGTGGTGAACGCCATGAAAAACAAAATGCATGCGCTTACCTAATTTTCCTGGTGGTTCATAATGAAATAACCATCTGTGTAACACATATTCCGTTACCGTCCAAATACCAATTCCCCCTAAGAACCAAAGACCAATTTGTATTAAACCGATACTTTGACTAATAAACGCCAAATATAGTAGGTAACTGATAGCTGGTAGGAAGATGAATAAGGGAATAGACCAATGTACTTTTGAAAACATTTCAAAAAAACTGCTCTTGAACATTCGTACACTTTCGTCCTTATTAGATACGTATAATTTTTTCATTAACCTTTTGTAATAAAGTTATTAAGGGTTTTTTTATAAAAAAATCCTATTAATTTTCAATTTAAAATGTTCAATTTTCAAAAGAATACAAAAAGAGCGGAAAGGAATTTCCGTTAAAATAACTACTAATTTTTTTGTTCCATCAATACCTTTCTACTAAAATTTAACCGCTGAATAGCTGTCACATTTGCTAATACAGCTAAAATAGCTAAAGGTAAGGTAAAAAAGGAAATCGTTTCAAAAACAGGAATTGGTGCCCAATCTGGTGAAAATTTGAAATCTCCACCATAACTAGCAGAGAAAAGTCCACAAACCATGGCTGAAATACCAATAATCAAAATTCGTTCTGGTCGTTGCATTAAGCCTACACTACATTCTACACCTAAGCCTTCTGCTCTTGCTCTTGTATAGCTCACCATGACTGAACCAATCATAGCGACGAAAGCAAAAATGGAACTTAAAAAATAATCATGGGAAACAAGATACCAAATAATACCTAAAAACATGACCATTTCACTATAACGGTCAATGACAGAATCAAATAATGCCCCAAAAGGGTTTGCCATATTGCCAATTCTGGCTAATCGACCATCAATCATGTCAAATAAGCCAGCAATTAAAATGACCAAACCTGCCCATCCGATATAAGAATGGTCGGTTCTGTCGCCTTCTTCTGCCCCAATGATTAAAATAATCGTTGCTACAAAATTCAAAATTAGCCCAAACATGGTAATCATATTTGGGGTAATTCCCAATTTCAATAGTAGGGATATAAGTGGATTGATACCTTTATAGACCAGTTGTTGGCCTTGATCTTTTAATGACATAGCAGATTCTTGTGAGCGCAAAATTAATCTTTTGTAATGAATTCTATGTAAAATGAAGGTATAATTTGTTAAATCAGTTGCGAGTTGCCCGTTACCAGTTGCCCGTTACTGGCAACTGGTAACTGGCAACTCATTAAAACTCTACATATACCCTAGCTCGAAGCCCAAAACCTTTGATACCAAACATATTTGGCACATTTGGTTTGTCTAAATAAGTAAATCGCTTGACCGCATCCACTCTTAATACTTTAAAAATATTTAGAATACCGACACTGCCTTCAATATAAGGCTTATCATTTAAGGTAAATGTTTCCTTTAATAGATTCCCATTTTCATCTAGAATAGGTTCTCCATTCTCACCCACTTGATTGGTAAATTGGATTAAACCAGGATTTTTATTAGGGTCATTAGAATCAGATAATCCACCATAAATCATTTTTAGGGTCATTACCTCTCTTAATTTCAACTTTTTGAATAAAGGAATTCTATTGAAAAAGAAGCCATTGAAATAATGCCTAAAATTAATTTTTACATATTCGTCACTCGCAAATTCTAAGAAATTCATCATATTAAAAGACCGAATCTGGTATAAATAACTTTGATTGGCTCTAGGAATATGCAAAATCGTGTAAGGTAGATTCTTTCCATAAATCTTACCAATTTCAAAGTCAACATTGGTGAATCCTAAGAAAGAAAGGTAGAACTTCTTGAAGGCACCGAATCGTAATTGATGATAAGAGTACTCACTACCAAATAAACCTTTGGGAGCGCCGTAGTAAGAAAATTGGAAAATTGGATGCTTATTAAATATAGGGTAACGATTGATTTTTCCTTGGAAATAATCTGCATTAGGCGCCCATCTAAAATTGAAACCAAATTCTGTTGTCCGAATGGCTTCTAACTTTGCAGGCTCTCCGTTGGTGCCTGTATAATCGAACGTTAAGCGACCAATTGGTAATTGTTTGAGCCGTTCTACTGTTGCATGAAAAGTTAAATTGCTACGAGTTTCTTTATAATAATCCAATCTAGTAGCAGTGTATAGCAACATTCTATCCGCAATTCCACGACGACCAATCGCTAAGAAGACATTGTCTTCACTAATAAAATCTACTTTCAGGCCAGGGAATTTGGTTTCTCTAGTAAACCCACCTTGTATGTAATGCTTAGGATTTTCCTCCGAATTATCGTTAAAGGACCAAAGTGCTTTAAATGCGCCTTTAAACTCTTTATCTTTAAATCCATAAGCTACATAGGCATCTAAGGCTAATTTTGGATGAAAATTAATGTTAGTTCGACCACCAAAACGAGTTCGAAATCCTTCTACAACATTACCACCATAAAAGGAATTAATTGGACCAATGTCAAATTTTCCAACAGGCGTATAACCCGTTGCTAAGAAAGAAACAACATTCAAGGCTCGCTTAAAGGCAGGCACTTGTTGTAAGGTATCAACCATGTGGTAAACATCTTGCTCTTTTTTAGATAGCGCAACTGGTCGGTTACTTTGCCAATAATCTTCGTCTTGTTTTCTGGCTCCTTTTTGTTCTATAACAAATTCGGGGACGTCATAGATTTCATCGGCTACAGGTTGGTTAAATTTATGATTGGTGTATTGTGCCGTTCGTTTTCCAAAGGAACCAATTCCTTTTTTTGTTAAATTATAATCAACAATGATTTTTTCTTTGCTAATAATATATTTTCCATCAGGCCCTTCAGAAAAATCTTGTTCGATTAATAAATCTTGTACAAAATTTAAGTTAATATCATCAACAACACCCATTTTGACCTTCAAAAGTTGATAGGTAGAATCGAGCGCAATGTATAGATTACCATTAAAACCAAAATTCCCCTTAACCTTGGGAATAAAAGCCATATCAATAGCTTTTTTGCCTTGGTATTCAATGGTGTCAATAATATAAAAACGATAGAAATCTAGGGCAATAGGGGAGAGTGGCATGGTGAATTCATTCCCCATTAAGATGGTTTTACTACCATAAATATTTACATCGTCGTATAAATAATCCATTAAAGTAGTGACCGATTCTTCGTCCAAGTGATTCTCTAACTTGGTGGCTTTAATAGCATTTCGATATTCTCTTTTTTTATCTTTTTCTTTGCTATAATAAACCTTTGCGTCAATTTCTTGTAGAAATATTGGTAAATATGGTTTGCCATTCACCTCAGAGGTATCTACGAAATCAAAAATGAATTGGAATTTTTTAAAAGCTTTTCTTGCCCTAAATTTGTCCGTGATATTATTAATGTCTAACTCGACCTTTTCATATTTATCATATTCATAATGGTCGTAACGTTCTAGACTATTTTCTTGTTTTTGACTAATTACTTTTCGCATTAAAGCAACAGCTGGATTGTTCTTTTTGCGGTATCTTTTTTTCTTGGCTTTGACCGTAACCTCTTGTAAGTTAAGTGATTCTGATTCTAATTCGATATCAATTAATTGTCGCTCGCCTAATTTTACAGCAGCCGTAGCAGATTTATAACCAATAAAGGAAACTTCAATGGTTTCTGTTGCCCATTGAGTGGATATTTCATATTTTCCATCAAAATCTGTGGTGGTACCAACGCTAGTGCCAGGAAAAGCTACAGCGACAAATGGTAAGGGTTCTTTTGTTTCTTTATCTATTACTGTTCCTCGAAGACGAGTCAGTTTTTCGCTACTTTGTGCCAATAAAGATGGAGTGGTGAAAATACTAGTTAGTAATAGTAAAATGAATAAACATTTACTAGGAAGAAATTTCATCTTGTGGAGTTGATTGTGTGTGTAGTAACTCTTTATTAAATTGTTTTTTTGGGGGGGTAAAGGCAAAAATAAAGCCTTTTTTAAGTTTAATAAAGTCATTAAGCAATTTTTAAAAATATTCGACTAGTCAGGTTTGCTATTATTATATGCTTTGAACGTAATAATTTTCTGAATAAGTATGGTTTAACAATTGTCGGACCATGCACTAGTTTTTTCAAAAAAGGGATTAAGTAAAGCAATTGAATACTTTAAGTACCTACAACCAAATACTCGACACTTTATGATGGGCTCTTTTTCCACTTTAAGCATCCCATCCGCAAGCGGTTCACTAAGAAATAAGCACTCCTGTCCGTAAACGGTTCACAAACGGTGTTTGCTCATCCCGAAT
>JBGCFJ010000656.1:0-2708 GCA_045106885.1 Saprospiraceae bacterium | reverse complement strand
CCAAATGCCAGCAGCCGAGAAGCGGATTTACGTTTACATTTAGAAACAAGGGCAAAAGCAGTTTTAGATAATGGCAAAAGACCCATTCATGCAGGAAATTGGAGCGAAAGTGAAATCATGCGTCGAGTGACTTCTGATGACCCAGATATACAAATGCCGCCACCAGAAATGAACAAACGATTGACGAAAAGAGAAATGGCATTATTAGAAAAATGGATGGAACAAGGCGCAGCATGGAAGGAATATTGGGCATTTATACCACCTAAATTACCCGAAGATAAAACCTTTAATAGCTTATCAACGACTAGTCAAAAGATTGATTATTTGGTCAATAAAACCTTGACAGCAAATAATATAAGTCCTTCCAAAAAAGCGGATAAATCGGCTTTAGCCCGTAGATTATCCTATTTACTAACAGGCTTACCGCCTACCCCCGAACTCATCCAGCAACTAGCAACCAGTAACCAGCAACCAGCAACTAGCAACCAGTCCCCAGCCTACGAAAAATTAGTCGATGACTATCTAGCATCCCCTCATTTCGGCGAACGTTGGGCAAGACATTGGATGGACTTAGTCCGTTATGCGGAATATAAAGGGCATGAGTTTGATTATCCTGTGATTGGGGCTTGGCAATATCGAGATTATTTGATTCGAGCTTTTAATGCGGATGTGCCATACAACCAATTTATCAAAGAGCAGTTGGCGGGTGATTTATTGGAAAACCCACGAATTCATCCAGAAAATGGGACGAATGAATCCATTCATGGGACGCAGATTTTTACTTTTAGTGAGAGTAAGCATAGTCCTGTGAGTATCAAACAGGAAGAAGCGGATGTTTTTGATAATATGATTGATGTGACGACCAAGACTTTTCAAGGCTTGACGGTGGCTTGCGCTCGTTGCCATGACCATAAATTTGATGCGATTCCGACGACGGATTATTATTCCTTGTATGGGATTTTTGAGAGTACTCGCTTTGCTTTGATTCCTTCTGGGGCTAGTTTGGAGGTGTTTGCGAAAGTGGATTCTATTGAGACGATTAAGAGGAAGATGCGGGAGTTGATTGCAGGGAGGGAATATAGTGCTTCCAGAACTTTAAGTTCTGGAAGCACTCCAACAACTAAAGCAACCAAAAAACTAATTAAATTGCCTGTTTCCAATCGGGCAACTATCATAGCCGATTTCAGAGACGGTACTTTAAATAATTGGACTTCCAATGGCTTAGCTTTTAACAACAAAAATGCGCTAGGCGAACCTATTTTTGATAAAAAGGGACAATTTGTAAAATTAGCAAAAGCTAAAGTATCCAGCCGAATGTTAGGTACAGGCATTCAAGGGGCAGTGCGTTCGCCAACCTTTATTATTGACAAAGAAAAATTATTGGTTCGAGCAGCAGGGGAGGGGGCAATGATTCGATTAATTGTCGACAATTTTCAGTTGATACAAAACCCGATTTATGGTAGTTTAGAAAAGGAGGTACATGAAGGGGAAATGAAGGAGTATGTTTTGGATTTAAAGATGGTGCAAGGCGAGAAGGCTTATATTGAATTATTACCAGGTAAAAAAACAGGGAAGGGCGGCAAGGGGCATTATTATGAGTTTGAAAAAACGGCTTGGATAGCAGCAGAATATGCCCTTCTTTTTGATGGGAAAACGACGCCAACTGCACCACCTTTAGCACGATTTTCTTTTAAAAATAAGACGATTGCTTATCAAAATTGGTTGAATGGGACTGCCAATCCTGCGGAAATTGCTGCCATCAATCAAGACTTAAAAAATGGGAAATGGCGACAAAATAAGTTGGTTTTACATCAATTAAATCAGCAAGTTAATCTGCTTGCTCAAAGTTTATACGATTCCACTTTTTTTCAAGGGGTCACGGAAGGAGATGCCCAATTTAGCCCCGTTTTTATTAGAGGCAATCGGACGACTTTGTCTGAGGAAAAAGTACCCCATCAATTTTTCGATGCCCTAAAAGATTACAGCCCTGAATTTCCTATTAAAGGAAGTGGACGAAAAGAATTAGCCGAAGGGATTGCCAATCCTAAAAATCCTTTAACGGCAAGGGTCATGGTCAATCGGGTTTGGCATCATCTATTTGGCAAAGGCATTGTTGAAACGGTCGATAATTTTGGCTTACAAGGCAAGATTCCTACCCATCCCGAATTATTAGATTTTTTGGCGGTGCAATTTATTGAAGAGGATTGGTCGATTAAAAAATTGATTAAAAATATTGTTTTAACCGAAGCTTTTCAGCGGAGTACGATTCCTACTAATTCTGCTGTGAAAAAAGACCCACAAAATCTTTATTTAGCGCATTTTCCTGTTCGACGATTAGAAGCAGAAGCGATACGAGATGGTTTGTTGGCAGTTTCAGGTCGATTGGATAAAACATTATATGGCGAACCTTTTGAAATTTATTTAACGGATTTTATTAAAGGTAGAGGGCGTCCTCGAAAATCGGGTGCTTTAGATGGCGAAGGTAGGCGTAGTATTTACCAAACGATTCGGCGTAATTTTTTACCCCCTTTTATGCTCACTTTTGATATGCCCGCCCCTTTTAGTGCTTTCGGCAAACGAAATACGTCTAATGTCCCTGCGCAATCTTTGACGATGATGAATGACCCTTTGGTGCAGCAGCAAGCGAAGGTCTGGGCCACTCGAATTTTGGAAAAGAATGATTCTTTTGAGGACAGGATTAAAAGTGT
>JBGCFJ010000655.1:0-3904 GCA_045106885.1 Saprospiraceae bacterium | reverse complement strand
CATCCCATCCGCAAGCGGTTCACTAAGAAATAAGCACTCCTGTCCGTAAACGGTTCACAAACGGTGTTTGCTCATCCCGAATCTTCCTTTCTTAGCTCATGTTAAAAAATATTTCCGTAGCGGGGCTATGCAAGCCATCCCTTCCGATTTGCGGTTCAGAAGTTGACACTTCTTCATGCCTCGTCTAGCGAAAAAATAGCCTAAATCAAAAGTGACGATTATTTAATAGTAGGTACTTAAAAAAACATCATTTCCCCTCTTTAACCATCGACTTAAAATTCTCCACAAATTGAATCATATTGATATAATCTTTAAATTGAGCTAAATCGAAATTATTGCTAAAAATCAAAATAGCCTCTCCATTACTTTCAAAGTGATGGAGTCCACTAATTTCAATTAAGACCTTTAGTTTATTTGTAAAAAAGGCATCCATTGTAGCAACATCCCCCACTTTTACAGTATAGTCCTTGGGAGCATGATGATAAAGAGAGTAATCAATATCCTTATGTTCAGAAATATGTAGGAATCTATCTAAAAAATCTTTTTTCTCAATCGTGAATTTTGGGATTGGAAAAGAGAGTTTCAATAAGCCAACCGTCGTTTTATATTCATCTGGAAAAATATCTGCTCCTTCCTCAAAAGTTACATCAATCAATTCCATGTGCATGTCTTTGTCATGGTCAGAGATACAATTAGATTCCGCCTCAATCGGACGTGTTTTAAAAAAATAAAAGGACTGAAAGTAATCCAAATCTTCTACTGGCTCTACTTGAAAACTCCAACCATAACTTTCTGCCATTTCTTTAAGCATCGTTTGTCGGCGATTAAGTGGCTCGACGGCATCAATTTTTATTTTGGTTGCCAGTTTATGATTCGTACTAGAAATATGGTTGTCTAAACCTTGAATTTTAATAGTGCCACCCGTATTTTGATGTGTTTTTTGAAAATCATATAAATCCTCCAAAACAGTCGTGCCAACCAATCGAGTCTCTGATAAATCAATAGTCGCATTCGCTCCAGCAGGAATTTGAGTGACTAGTTTATTTATTTTCAAGATACCTAAAAAATTCGCAATGCCTCTAAGTTTTAAATCGTAACTACCATCTGGTTTCATTACCAAATTTGACCCTGAGTCATAAATCATTTTAAAAAATCGAGGAATCGACACTTTTGCCAACAACATATGACTGACCAAAGCCAATAATAAACCACCAAATAATCCCACCAATAAATTAGTATAGAGGGTCAAAACCATCGTTCCAACAAAGAAGATTAATTGCTCAATACCATGACTAAAAACTTGTTTAAAGACAGCTGGCGAAGCCAATTTGAATCCTGTATAAACCAATAATATAGCAAATGCACAGAGTGGAACTTGCTGCATAATTGGACTCAAAACCACGATAAAAAGCAGTAATAAAAGCCCTTGATACATATTAGACCACTTCGTTTTAGCTCCATTATGAACATTCACCGTACTTCGAATAATCACGGCGATAATAGGCAATCCTCCAATAAAACCAGCAACCATGGTACTCAATCCGATGCCCATTAAATCCTTATTCAAATCTGTTTTTCGTTTATAAGGGTCAATTTTATCTATTGCTTTGGCAATGGCTAATGATTCAATACTCGTAATCATTAAAATAGACATGACCGTTGTCCAAAATTCAGGGGTATCAATCTTACCAAAATTAGGGTGTAAGATAGAATCCATAATGCTATCAGGCATTTCCAATAATAAACTAGGTCCCACTTCATAAGCCTTACCAAAAAAAGACATGGTGTGCTGCTCAAAAAAATTGAAGAAATAAGCAAATGGAATAGAAAGGGCAATCACCCACATTGGTGTAGGCAAAATATGGAAAAAGCGATAACTAATTTTCGAGTGAAATAAGGATAGTAGTAAACCAACTAAAGAAATCATGACCACAAAGGGATTCGCTTTGGGTAGGTATAAAACGGCATCAACCAAATTTTGAATAATATTGGGGCTACCAGAATACGTCCCTAAAGCAACATGAATTTGTTTGGCAAAAATAATAATACCAATAGCCGCCAAAATACCGTGAATCACCGAAGAATGGAAAATATCCGCCAAACGTCCCAACTTCAACAAACCCAATACTACTTGGATTGCGCCAGAAACAACAACCGCTGCCAATACATAGTTAAAAGCCTGTCCAGAACCATCATCCATCATGGCAATGCCTAAAAGGATGACCGCAATGACGCCTTTCGCAGGACCGTTGACAGAAATATGACCGCCTCGATAGAGTGTGGTAACGACCCCACCTACAATTGCCGAAAAAATACCTGACATAGCAGGTGCCCCTGCTGCCAGAGCAATCCCAATAGAAAGCGGTAATGCTATCAATGCCACACTTACGGCAGCGATTAAATCACTCTGCCAATTTTCGATTAACCCCTGAAATCCTTTTTTTGGTGTTATTTCCATTTATACGCTAATTAACTAAATATGAAGTTAAATTCAAAATGCGTAAAATAGTAAATATTCAGAATTATTTTAAAGGAAAGGCACAAAATGTTTGAGAATTAAATTGAGGAAGGTGAATGGTTGAATACTAGATTTTGGATACTCGATAAGTCAACCATCCTCTGCCCTGTTGGATATCATTTGATTGTATTGCTGAATTTTGGATGGGGAAGGCGCTATGTCAGCTTCGATTAACTTACGAATTTCCCGTTCTGTTTGATCTAATTGGAGTTGTTCTAATGCTTCTGTTTATAGGAACTGGTATTTGTGCCACGCCGTGTGGCATAAATTCACTTTCTTGGGAATAAAACAAAAACCATTGCCTCATAGCATATAAATTCCTTCTTGAAAAACCCTTTATTTGTGAAAAGGAGGAGCGTAGTTCTTCGGCTGTCGTTTCTATATAATTGCTTCCCCAATCTGTATTTTTTGCCGTATTGCAAGTTCTCGACCTAATTCCCAGTATAATTCCAACAATTGAGAATTGATTGAAAATGCGACTTTATTTTGTGCTTCACGAATTTTGATTTTGAGTTTTTTTATCCAATTGGAATATTCGATATTTGGTAGTTGTTTACTCATTCAATAAAGTTAGTCATTTTTTATTTTTTATATTTCCACTCAATCTTTTCTAAAGATACAAATAAATAATAATTTTTGATAAAAAATCAAACCAAATAACAAGCATTTCTAGTGGTTAGGCCATGAAGAAGAGAAACAACTATTCGACTCAATAAACCCAGCAAAATCTTTAGCCCATTCTTAATAAGTAAGCTTAGAAGGATGTACGCCATCACTAAAAAAGTCATGAACCGTTTTATTTGCCAACGCGCCTTTCATCCAATCTTTCAGCCATAAAATTTCCGCATTATAACATCAACCTATTACCCTTTTTTACAAAAGTGTCGATTATTTAATAGGAGGTACTTACCAATGTCATCGCCAAATAAGAGCTTTTAAACCTTTAGTTTACGAGGAGTAAGGCAAAGTGGAGAAAATAATTAGCCAGTTAGGCTAGTCAATTTTTCTTCTAAGGAATTCAAAAAATGCTTGCATAATGGATTATACAAGCATTTTTTGAGTTTATTAGAAGGAAAAAAGGCAGTATAAATGGTTGATTATTTCTTCCTCTTTGCCTAAGTTGTTTTTTAGTATTAAAAACTACCCTAAGCCTGTTTCTAGGGGTATTTTAATTAAGAATAGCAATCTTGAACTACATCAACTAAAATAATAAAGTATTTAAAATCAATCATTTACGCTTTATTTGGGCTACCCGCCTAACGTTGTAAATTACTTTTTATAAAAAGAAGAATATTCTTAAATTTGTAGTAGCCATAAAAAATTTAATCAATTGATTATCAGTCATTAAATATCAAATTGACGTAATTTTCAACTCCTGTAATTATG
>JBGCFJ010000654.1:0-5183 GCA_045106885.1 Saprospiraceae bacterium | reverse complement strand
CAATCTTGGGCTAAGTTATTACTCTTGCCGCCTACAATGATTAATCAAACGCCGCTTGCCCCATCTGAAGTAGAAGGACTCAAAAAGATGTTATTAAAACGGGGAGCTAAAGGCAAAGCAGTAGAAATTTTGCAAAAATTACTAAATCATGTCGGACATAATTTAGGCGTAGATGGTGATTTTGGAAGAGGGACAGATAAAGCCATCAAAGATTTTCAGCAGAAAAATGGCTTGACCGTAGACGGAATTGTATTTACTAAAACTTGGACTAAATTATTTGACTTAACACCACCAATAGCGATTAATCGCATGCGCTTATCTGAACAAGATTTTGTTGATTTTGCAAAAGCCTTTGATTTAGAAGTACCGATTGTAAAAGCGGTACAAGAGGTAGAAAGTAGTGGACGAGGCTTTTTGTCAGACAATCGGCCGACCATTCTTTTTGAGGGGCATATCTTCTGGAGAGAATTGAAAAAACGAGATTTTGATCCTGAAAAATTTGTGTCAGGAAACGAGAATATACTTTTCCCAAGGTTTAATCGTGCTTTTTATGAAGGCGGAGCAAAGGAATATTTGCGATTAGAACAAGCAAGAAATATAGGCAAAAGCCCTAAAATATTAGAAGCTGCCCTAGCTTCTTGTTCTTGGGGAATGTTCCAAATCATGGGCTTTAATTATCGTTTAGCAGGGGCTTATGATATTATAACTTATGTGGCAGAAGCCAAACGCTCTGAAGCGGAACATTTAACCGCTTTTGGAGAATTTATTAAGCGTACCAGTTTATTAGATGCTTTACGAGAAAAGCGGTGGGCAAATTTTGCTAGGGGTTATAATGGAGCAGGGTATAAGGTGAATAAGTACGATGAACGTTTAGAAGCGGCTTATTTGAAGCATTCTGCTACGCCTTTGTTGGGGTGAGTTCTTCTGAAAGAAAACCCTCCAAAATACCGAAATTGGCTTTTTGACGCAGTAATTTTTTTAATGCCCAATCGAAACTGATATAAGTTCTTTGTTCCGCCATAAATTTACTTTTAACAAAGATACCGATTTTTTAAAGACGAAACACATCATTTATTTTCTAATATTTTTTACAAAGCAATAATTTGCTGATACAAAGCTTTTGTTTCAGGTAAAGGTTTTACACCAAATTCTTTCTCTAAAATAGTCTCACACTGTCGATAGGTTTTAATCACCATTGGGCGATTTCCTTTTTTCAGATACGCTTCCATTTGTATCCGATAAGCGTCTTCCCAAGTATTTTCAATGAGTAAAGCTTGTTGACAGAGCCGAATACTTTCCATCGGATTCTCTTCAACTAACAACTCACTTAAATTGATAAACGCACCCAATACTAGAATCTGTAAACGCTCCCTTTCGCCACTAGACCAGTCTTCATAAAGTCTATTCGGTAAATAAGTGCCATGATGTAGATTAATAGCTGCCCGATAAGCTTCGATAGCAATTGTTCGATTTTCGCTAAAAAATTGATTGCCAATGCTGATATACTTTTCTAAAGCATCGGTATCAATCCATATTTCTGATAAATTTAATTGGTAGGTAACGCCTTGGCGAGTAATGTATTTTGCTTCTGAACGACTTTTTCGATTAGGCTCTAAGGCTTTATTCATCCCATGTTGAGCCACTTTAAAATTCTGCTCTCCCGATTTTACATCAATATCTTCCCAGATTCTATCAATGATTTGTTCCTTATGTAAAGCTCGTTGATGTCTAGCCGTTATTAAAAATTGAAATAATTGAACAGATTTATCTCTGCCCCAATCTTTAGGACCAATTAATGCACCATTTCGCCAAACTTGAAAAGTGCCAAGCGTCTGCACTTGCAAACTAGCTACTTCCTTTTCTGCTTGTATGTTGGCGATTTTATCCATTGATTAGTCATTAAGTCAGTAGTCATTAAGTCAGTAGTCATTGGGCTTGCTCTGAATGACTAGTGACCAATGGCTATCATTATTTTGACAATTTTTCGACTTTTGAATTGAGTTGTTGTACATTTTTGGAAAGCGTCTCCATCATTTTCATCATCTGCTGAATATCATTTTTGGTAGCAGGTTTCCACATGTCGGGGTCTAAGCGTGCGCTTAAAGTATCTTTTACTTGGGTGAGTTGTTGATTGACTTCCTCCTTTACTTGGCTAAACTGTTGGTTGACTTCTTCTTGAATCTGTTCGACTCCTGCTTTTGGGTCTTTGATGGTATCTATGACCATTTTGGGATAAGTCAAGGACATTCGTTTCCATAAATCAAAGCTTTTAGAGAGAATTCCTTTTTGTTCTTCTAGCGACTTCTCTTCCATTGCTTGAATGGTTAAATCGGCTAATTTTTCTTGGATAAAATTGACGACATCTTTAAATTCAGAAAATCGTTTTTCTTCCCCACCTTGTACATGCCGAATATTTCCACGCCATTGCACTTCTGATTCTTTTTGTTCATTCTGAAAGATTTTCTGCGTAAATCTTAACACAAAGGAAGCAGTTTCGTCTTTTTTTGCGGGCATGATGAATGAAAATTTTGAAGGTGAAAAGATTTGAGGATAACTAGAATTAAATTATTATTTGCAAAGAAAACTACCAACTGTTTACTGCTCAAAGAGCTGTGTTACTGCTGACTGGCAACGGGCAAATCAGGCTGACCGTTAATGCGTTTCGTAACCACCAAATTTACTTGGTAGGTTGTACACGGTTTGATTGTCAGTGTATTACATAGAACCAGCCAAATAAATTTGGCGGTTACGTACGATACAAACACCATTAGCGGTCAGCCTAAACGGGCAACTGACAACCGAAAACTGTCAACTGGAACCGTTACTTTTCTTCTAACACCGTAATAGGATTAGGCATTTCTAAGATTTGAATGGCTTTTTTAACGACATCATCTTCTGCATTTAATACGGCGTAAAGTCCATTTTCGTCATAAAGATGCTTTGCCAATCTAGCTTTTAGATAAAGTTTTGTCAGCGGTATTCTATCCAGAACATGCTTAGCTTCAATTAATAATTTTTCATCATCAATACTCGCTTGGAAATTTTGTAAAACTTGGTCTGAAATTTCAAAATTGTCTACAAAATCTTCCATGTCATTATAAGCCAATACAGAAGTTTTTCCATCTGGTCTTGGTTTATTGGATTGGAAATATTGATAAATAAATCTTCGGATAAATGGTTGTAAATGAGCGAAATAAGGATTTGATTTAGCCGAATCTAAAGGTACAAATACATCAGGAATGATTCCACCACCACCATAAACGACTCGACCATCTTCTGTGTAATAACGAGTCGTATCCGCAGGCGTCAATTGTTTACCACTAAATAATTCCCCACTTTTTAGTCGAACGTTTAAATCTTCGTCATAACTAGCTAAATCTTCATAACTTTTTTGAATAGATCGTCCTGAAGGTGTGTAATATCGAGCTACCGTTAATCGGATAGCAGAATCATCAGAAAGATTATATTGTTCTTGGACTAATCCTTTTCCGAAAGTTCTTCGACCAACAATTACCCCTCTATCATAGTCTTGTATCGCTCCTGCTAAAATCTCACTAGCTGAAGCGGACCCTTCATCTACTAAAACAGCTATATTGTCTATGGAAAAAAAAGAATGTGCGGTTGTTTCATAATCACTTCTATGCACATTTCGCCCTTCTGTATAAACTAGTAATTTATCCTTTTCTCTAAAAAATTGATTCAGTATGCTGGTAGCTTCTTGTAAATATCCCCCTGGATTATCCCGAACATCAATGACTACATTCTCCAACCCTTTTTCATCAACCATTCGCTCTAAATTTCTTAGGAATTCAGTATGAGTAGTGGCACTAAAACGATTTAATTTGATGTACCCCGTATTCTGGTTGAGCATGTAAGCCGCATCGACACTATTAATCGGAATCTCATCTCTAGTTACGTCAAAGTATTGAATAGCTGATTGATTTTCTCTAACGATACCAATTTTAACCTTTGTTCCTCTTGCTCCTCGAAGGGAATCAATAATGTTGGTTTCATTCAATTTAGCACCCACAATAGAAGAGTCGCCTACAGAAACAATTTTATCTCCAGCTATGATACCTGCTTTGTCTGATGGACCATCTTTAGTCGGTTTAATCACAATAATAGTATCGGAAACAATTAAAAATTCTATCCCAATACCTTCAAAATTGCCGTCCAATTGTTCATTAATTCTTTGTAGTTTGTTTGCTGGAATATAGGTAGAGTGAGGGTCTAATTCTGCTAGAATATTATCAATTGCTTGCTGGATTAGTTCATCTCTATCTACTTTATCTACATATCTTGCCTCTATAAATCGAAGTAATTCTTCGAGTTTGCCTGGTTGTGTTTCCACTAGTTGCTCTCCTGCTGGTGTAGGAACAATTGGGACTTCTTTTTGGAGTTTTATACCTAAAAGAATGCCTAATATCAAGACAAAAGCAAAGGCTAAGGGAAGCCAGAATTTATTAGATGTATGCGCTGGATGCTGTGGCACTTGTTATTTTTTTTGATGTTCCTAACAAAGGTACGGATTTACCGTTTTAATCTATTGTAATTTTACGAAAACTTGTGAACTCGTAGGATTTTTGGTTCATTTCTTTAGGTTAATTGTATTGATAGATTTTACTTTTTCTACTTCTTGAAACCAATCAATCAATCAATCAATCAATCAATCAATCAATCAATCAATGTACCTATTAGAAAGAGGAGTAGAAATGCTAAAAGTAATCCAAATGAATTATACGGATGGTTTGATTTTTTGGGTGCATCTCAAAATGTCGCATTAAAACTAATTGGACATTAAAAGTAGCTTAGACGGCTGGTCTGAGTAGCCTTAGCATACCTACTCAGAGCAGCCGTCTAAGATGCGCCTGATTTTTTTGACATTTTAATGATTTTAAGGTGCTTGACAAATATACAGTTTAATAAAATAGTGGAATAATTATTGACCTTTCCTATTTTACATTATTTTCGCCGTATAAAACTATTACAATTATGGATTTACAAATAGACAATCAATTATTTATAGTCGGTGGTGCTACTGGTGGTTTTGGTGCAGCCATTGCCGAAAAATTAGTGCTAGAAGGTGCTAATGTTATTGCCATTGCTCGAACTGCCTCAAAATTAAGTGCTTTTAAAAAGAAGTATAAAGAACAGGTAGAAACTATTACAGGAGATATTACGAA
>JBGCFJ010000653.1:0-7195 GCA_045106885.1 Saprospiraceae bacterium | reverse complement strand
CAGGAGGTGTTGGTTTGAACTTACAATCTGCCTCGATGGTGGTCAATTTAGATATTCCTTGGAATCCTGCGGTATTAGAACAACGGATTGCTAGGGTTCATCGCCTAGGACAAAAAACGAAAGTACAGGTTGTTAATCTAGTTTCTACAGGAACAATTGAGCATAAAATGTTAGATGTATTAGCATTTAAATCAGGTTTAGCGGAAGGTATTTTAGACGATGGAGAAGACAGCATTTTTATGGCAGATTCTAAGTTCAAAAAATTCATGGAATCCGTTGAAGATTTAACCGCTGTACCTGAACCATCAGAAGAGGAGACCGAAGAACCCGTTGCAGCAGCAGTTATAGATAGAGATGAAATTGAAGAAAAATTACCTGATGATGCCCCTAAACCATTACCCAAAGAAGATGATTGGAAAGATGAGGGTGAAAAAGAGCCAGCTCTAGTAGGCGGTGGTAATAGAGACTATCAAAGCGGACCAAGACGTAAAAGAATTGGCGAAATTGTTCCACCAACGCCTGAACCAGCTATAGTTGAAGCAGGTTCTCCTCAAGCTTTGGTACAAATGGGCATGAATTTTTTTAGTGGCTTGACGCAAACTTTAGCAGATCCTGTGGCGACTCAAAATTTGGTCAAAAGTATTACGGAGACAGACGAAAAAACGGGGCAGTCTTATTTAAAAATTCCTGTTCAGAGTACAGAAATAGTGACGAATGCTTTTAAGATGATAAGTGCTTTATTTCAGCAGAAGTAATTTAGAAGTTATTAGAGGTTATTGAAAGTTATTATTGACGATATATGTTTAACGGCACAAATTGAGTAAATTCTCAATACATGGTCGTCAGGAGACCAATAGATAGCAATTTCAAGTCTAGAGACTTAAAATATCGGCGTTCGATTGTTCAAGTCTCCAGACTTGAATACGGTATCTATTGGTCTCCTGACCAGTATTGAGAACTTACAGATGTTATTTGTAAAACACTGAATATTAGGTGCTTATACTTATCCTGTCTGGGTGTGGCTTTAATCTGATGTAGTAAAAATTCTGTCAGGTTTTTAACTCCGTATTTTAATCGGAGATTTTTACTACATCAAACTAAAGTTACATTCACTAGTTGTTGATTTAATTTATTGATTGATTGCCAGATTTTTATGACTAAAAATAGCCTTGCTTTATTTAAAGTAAGGCTATTTTTTTTAAAGCTGTCACAAACTAAAATTAAGAACACTTTTAAATGAATCAACTACTGATTCTTTTTTTACAAAAGCTGAATGAAAACAAATCAAGGTATTTAAAGCGGAAATAACAGCTTATTTCCCCCACGATTAGGGCGGCATTCCACAAAGAAGCTTCTGCTGAGGTAGGCAGGAGGACAGGGCATCGCACGCCCTGTCTAACCCTATTATTCACATAATCTGTACTAAATTATGTTAGTCACACTTTTAAACCAGCGCATCGTAATCGTGGATGCCATCAATGTTTAATTAATAATGTCCTGATCAACATTATGTAGATTAAACTTAAAGTCACTTCATTGAATTTCTTTGAAGTGGCTTTTTATTTTAATGCTTTAATTTTTTCTAGTAGCCATTCTGAAAAGGGTATATTTTCTAATTTTTGATATGATTGAAGTAGTCGTTCTTTTCTAGGATTAATTTTGTTCAATTGTCGAATAATATAAATAAAATTTAAACCACTAATGCTATATTCATGGTGTCTATTACTATGATTTCTTAGGTAATTTTCATAAGCTTTGCATTGAGAATTAATTCGTAGTAAAGGCTCGTTTAATTCATAGGAACAGGCGATTTCAAGGGCTTTAGCTCTAAAAGCATAAATATAAGTACCGTAATCAACTTGATATAAATAATCCTGACATTGACTAAATAGTCCCTGTGCAAAAGTGAATCGAGCCATAGATAAGTTAAAAACAGACGGAGTCAGCCAAACCTTAATTTGTTGTTCCCATTCCTTTAATAGCTGATTCAGCCAATCAAATTCTTTTAAGTAACTAGCGACATAGGCTAAATTCACAAAATGGTCTTCTACGAAGCGTTCATTGATGAGCAATATCCTTTTTTCGATTCCAAATTGGTATAGTTGGAATAAAATAGGTAAATATGCTGCTTTATTTTTTCGAGTCTCCCTAGTAGCATAATTCATCAAATAAGTCAATAAAACCACTTGGTCTTCTGATGCTAAGGACGACCAAGTCGCTTGATATTGGGTACTAAAAAGTTGAAATTTTTTTTCTGCGCTATTTTTAATTAATTTAAAAGCCATGTTATAGAGGGAATACACAACTGGTAAATTGGCTGCATGCTTATCGCAATAGTCAAGAATATTATTTTCAAATTCATCAAAGTACGCTTCTCCCAAAATAGATTGACGAGCAGCCAACTCACATAAATGCTTTAGTTTAATGCCTACAAAATATAAATCAAGCGCATTACTTGCTTTTTTAATAGAGGTGCTTTCTGCGCCTATTTTTGTGTTTACACCAGAAAAATAAGCTAAATGATTCCATTTTAGTCGTTCTAGCGCATGTTCTATGGTGCTACTATTTAACGGTGTAGTGGTCTTTTTTGAAATTAATTGTTGAAAAGAAGTATTTAAATTATGCCGATTATAAGCTTTTGCCAATAAATAATCTTTAAAAAATGGGGTTTTTTCTAATTCATATTCAATTAAATATTGCTCTAATCGAAGAAAAATATTAGATAGCCCACGCATTAATCGGGTGTAATTAAATGGCGTTTTAAAAATTTTTTGATAAGCATATTCTTGGTAAAAAGCAATGCTCTGATAATTAGGATGGTGTTTTAAGCAATAATTAAATATCAATAGCATATCTCGCTTAATAGCTCCTTCTTTCCGCAATTGTTTTTTGAAATTATCCAAAAAATCCTTATCCAATTCTGCTAGAATAGGTAATAATTTAGAACGAATAGGTTTATCTGCTGAAATTTTTTTCTTCAAAATCGCTTTTAATGCTGCTGCTAGAAAATAGTTGGGGAATTAATATCCGTAAAAATAAATTATAAACCTAATTTACTTAACGAAATCACTATTTTTATAGGTGTAAATAAAAAATAGATTTATGAGTGTTAATTAATTGATTATAAAGATATTAAAATATATGTGTGAAGATAAATAGTCTCTTTTGATTGTAAAAAATGATTAGATAATGAGGGGATTTAGAATAAGCGTATTTTTAAAATAATCGGGTCTTTGACAAACCTCGTAAAAAATCCGCTCGTCCGATGACTTGCGTTGTCGGATGAGCTAATTTTAACCATTCGACGACGTAGTCATCGGACGGATAAAATCTTATGCCACAGTTTACGCTGACAAGTTGGAGAGCTGGGTCAGCCAAAAAAAATACTATTCAACCAATCTTTTAACCTATCATCTAGCTCGGTAAATCCGTTGCCTTTATTCATCCATTGGTACTTAATTTATAGGGTATAAACTTCCGATAAAAATCAGAGCAAGCTGTGAATAATTTATCATCAACCGATAGCCATTTAAATAAATTCAAAACGTATGACTCTTTCTCACCAAAGTCACATTACTCTGCCCTCCAGGTCCATGAATCCTATCAGCAGGCATTGGGCTAGGAAATAAATGGATGGGCAGCCCAATCGTTCTATCCACTATGCGCATTTTTTGGGCTTCATTTTTAGTAGTAATCGTCAAATTAACTCCTTCCTGATGTGGGGAAAAAAAGTTAATGTAAATTTCATCATCTTTTTTGTTAGGGGTGGGGATAATGTCAAAACCATTTAATTGGATACGAGAAATATTACTACCTTTTTCTAAAAAGAATTCCATACTATTAACAAATGAACCGAATTGTATATCTAAAGATTTAAGATGTTGGTTGTCAGTAAGTAGACTATCGGAAATTAGTTGAACATTAGAAGCGGCTATTTCTTGAAATGGAGCAGGGGATTGCCAGATTTTCCAATCTAAGTTAGGATAAATATGCTCAAATGAAGTTGGATTTTCTTCCTTAAAAAAAGTGGATATCCAGTCATTTTTATGTTTTTTATGCGTTGCCCAAGTTGCTTTTTTACTATCTGCATCTAAACCATAGATTAAAAAAGTTTGTAGCGGATTTGCTTCATTAGGATTGGCAGTGACTTGGCCGCCAATCATACCGAATAAAAATACTAGACCTGCAAAAATATTTAATACCCTTTTTTTCTATAAGGAAATCATTCTTAGGATAGGAACTAATAAGATGCCTAAAAAGCAGAAAAGTAAAACAGGGGCAATAACGGCTTCTGTCAAGGCGAAAGTGTGAAACAGTAAATAAATGGTTTGTGACCATAAGCCGATAGCAGGTACTACGGCTAGAAATTGTCCCGCAGCAAAGGCAACTGGTTTAGTATCCGCAGTTATATTTAAAAATAAAAGTAATAATTGGACCGCTAAATATATTCCAATGGGATAATATAATACGTAAGTGCCTGTAGGCAGACTCAAAGTTAAACCAAACATTGCCATCACTAACATCAGCAAGCCCCCCAAACTTAGGGAAAGACTTTTTACTTTCGGCTGGAAACCATAAATAATGGTGTAAAATAGACCTGCAAATCCCAGAAAGGCAAAGAAATAATAGCCGATATTATAAAAACTATTGCCATAAAAAAGCGTGTAATGCGGATTCAGTATCAGAATAACTTGTTGTAATACATAACTTCCAATTCCAGCTACTGCTAAAATAATTAAAAAATAGCCTATGCCATTAAATAATTCTTGTAGGTTTACTTGCTGTTTTTTGATACCTATAATAACCGTTAGGATAAATAGGAAAACAGTTAATAGCATGAATGGTAAATCGTAACTTGCTGGATAGATGACTAAATTGCTGCCAATTGGATTAAAAAAGATAGCGTCTGGTGCTTTGGTATCTTGAATGGCAAGATTGCCAAAATGTCGTGCCATGCCCAGCATATTAGCGCCATGATGTTGTAATAAATCGAGGCTGATATTTTCAGGGGTATCAGTCATACTATGATAATGCACCAATCCTTCAACGGTAGCGGAATTAACCCCAGCAACAGGCGTTTCCCGAAACATAGAAAAATCGGTATCATTGGGCATGACTTTGTAAATTTCATAAGCCATAGAATTGGCAAAAGGGTAGGGGGCTGCTTTGGCAAATTCCCTAACGACCCAACCATTTTCTGGATTCATTTCAAAACTCATACTCACCCCAAAGTTGCCTCTCGCTTCTACATTGACAAGTATCCCAACATCTTGGAGGAAAGGATGATAATCAACAAAGGCTTTTGCGCCCATTAAGCCAATTTCTTCTGCATCGGTAATTAAGACAATTACATCATTTTTTAAGGGACCGCTTGCTTTAATTGCTCTTATTGTTTCTAAAATAGACACAACGCCAGACCCGTCATCTGCTGCACCAGGCGTATTCGGTTGAGAATCGTGATGTGCCATTAATAGCACAGCTTGGGTATTATTTGTTCCTTTTAACCGACCAATTACATTTTTGACTCGACTTACCCTTGTTCTAGGATTTCCTTTTCTAGTGCGACTGACTAATGTATCCTGAATGCTGACTTCTACGCCTAATTGATTCAGTTCTTGCACTAAATAGCTAATGACTTTATCATTTTGAAGGGTGCCTAAACTATGTGGCGCTTCAGCAATAACTTTTAGCTGCTGCATGGCTCTTTCTGCTGAAAATTCGGTCGTATCCGCAGTAGCAGGTAGTGCCTTTGGTGGACTAAATAACTTTAGCGTTAAAATGGTAAAAAGGATACAGGCAAGAAAGGCAATAATGCCAGCTTTAGTTCTAGTAGTCACGTCGATTTGTTTTTGTAGATTTTGAAAAGCGGTTTCTCATTTTCTCATCCTCTCATTTTCTAATTTACTCATCCTCTCAATAAATAGCCCAAGGTTTTTTCCAACTTTCGATGATTTTATAATGAGCGACTTCTTTTTGTTCAGACCGAAAAAATAAGAACCCCAATTCGTAAATATCTATACTGAGGCGTACTTTTTTATGTTTTTTAATGGTTTCCCAAAAGGCTTGTGTTTCCTCCGAAGCATAAGGTGTCCGAAAAATAAACACCGCATTTAAAGGCATTTTTGTCAAACAGGTCTCAAAATAGGACAAAGTAGTGGGTTTTCCCCAAAAGCCATTAAAAAATACCTGTTCAATTGTATTTAATTGTTCAATGGCTGTTGGTATATTTTTAGCAATATCTCCTCCTAATAATTGAATATTCCGAGTACCTAATCGCTTAAAATATTGCTTGGTTGTATCCACCAACATGGTATTGGGCATGATGCTAATCAATGGAACATGTGGATTGGGAGTAGCCTGATAGAGGGTTGCAATGCCTAAGGAATCTCCTATTTCTAATAAAGTATTTGGTTTGTATTGATGAACGGTCTTAAATAATATTTCTCCAGTTTTTTGTTTTATGGAAAGTTGTTTGACCAATTGGTTAACAGTCTTTGTTTGCGTATTAATAGCTATTTTGTCACCCGTACCCAATAAATTTCTTCGGTAATTTTCAATAACCCCCATAAAATGATAAAAGCGATCATCTTCAAAAATATCAGTTAAAAACTCAAAAACAAAGGGAGAGTGGACTTGATATTTAGTACTAGCAGAAAAATAATATTTTAAATATGGGTGCATTTAGGAAATTGAAAATTTAACATTAAAAACCTGCCTGATTGTGCAACGGTAGGTCTAAAATTTAAAAATACGGATTAGCAGGAAATTTAAATTTATGTTATTTGAGAATTTTGTGTTTTATTTTACCACAAAGAAAGCATAGTTCTTAAAAATGACCTAGTTTTTGGGTAAGTAAGTGCTATTGTAAGAATGAACGAGTGTTGTGTTAAGAAAGAAATGACGATTTCGTTGGGCCAAATACTTGGAGCGTCCCTAAGACCGCCAAGTGTCTAAGTAAAATTTAATTTTCAATTTTCAATTTCAAATTTTCAATTTTAAACCACCTTCGGCGGGAAGTTGAAGTTGAAGTTGAGATTAACAATTATCGACATTTTAAAATATCGACACTTCGTTGGTTTTAAATTTTGTGTAAGAGCCTATTTATTCATAAAAAAGAATACCCCTCAAATCACATTTGGTCGACCACCTGTACCATTGCGTATCAACTACTGCCCACTGCCTACTGCCGCTTCCC
>JBGCFJ010000652.1:0-1921 GCA_045106885.1 Saprospiraceae bacterium | reverse complement strand
GGACCACAGGATTGCTTCTTAATTTTAAGAGGTATTAAAACACTACATTTAAGAGTAGAACGAGCTTGTAAAAATGCTAAGAAAATTGCAAAATTCTTGCAATCTCACCCTAAGGTGGGAAAAGTCTATTATCCAGGCTTTAAAGACCATCCAAACCATAAGATTGCTAAAGAACAAATGAGAGATTTTGGTGGTATGGTTTCTTTTGACTTAGCTAATGATGATTATGAGAACGCTAAAAAAGTATTGAGTAATACCCATTTTTTCACTTTAGCAGAATCCTTAGGTGGTGTAGAATCCTTAATTGGGCATCCTGCTAGTATGACGCATGCTTCTATTCCTAAGGCTGACCGCTTAAAAGTGGGCTTAACAGATTCTTTAATCCGATTAAGTGTAGGGATAGAAGATGTAACCGATTTAATCGAAGATTTAGATAAAGCTTTTCAGAATTTATAATGGTAGGCGGAAAGGCTAAAGGCAAAGAGGCTTAAAGGCAAAACCTCTCCGCCTCTCTGCTCTCCCGCCTCTTCAACCTTCCAATATGAATAATTTAGAAAAATTTCGTAGGGTTAAAGCCTTTGTTTTTGATGTAGACGGTGTCTTAACCGACCATAGTATATTTGTTTTTGAAAACGGAAAAATCGTTAGAAAATTAAATAACAAGGATTTAATTGCACTGAGGAAAGCAGTTGAAAACAAATACAAGATAGCTATTATCTCAGGGGGGAGTTTAAGCGAATTAACGCCTATTTTTAAAGAAATCGGTATCACCGACATCTATGAAAAAACAAGAGATAAAAAAGCCGCTTATGATGAATTTAAAACTATCTATGGAATAGATAATGAACAAGTTCTTTATATGGGGGACGACCTACCAGATTATCCTGTTATGCGGATAGTCGGCTTACCTGTTTGCCCGAAAAATGCAGCTCCTGAAATAAGAGAAATCACACGATATATCTCTCCTTTGGGTGGTGGTGAAGGATGTGTTCGAGATGTAATAGAAAAAGTACTTCGATTAAAGAAGGTTTGGTTACCCAAAGAATCTAAGTAAAATTTAATTTTCAATTTTAAACCACCTTCGGCGGGAATTTGAGGTTGAAGTTGAATTTGAGATTAACAATTATCGACAATTTGTTGGTTTTAAATTTTGCGTAAACGCCTAAATGAGTAAATGAAAAAATGAATAAATGAGTCAATCTATTCCTGAAGTTCTAGCGAATACTGAACTAATTTTAGCTTCTAAATCTCCACGTAGAAGTCAATTACTAGGTGAAGCGGGTTTTCAATTTAAGGTCAAAACGAAAAATGTAAAAGAAGACTATCCTAGTCATTTGACCCCTCACCAAGTTCCTTTATTTTTGGCAGAAAAGAAGGCAACCGCTTGTCAAACGTTTTTGAAAAAAAATAAAATCATTTTAGCCGCAGATACGATTGTCGCCAAAGGTAAAAATATTTATGAAAAACCTACTGATAAAAAAGATGCAGAACGAATCTTAACAAAACTATCTGGTAAGTGGCATGAAGTGATTACGGGTGTTTGTTTGTTGTCCAAAAAGAAAAAAGTTAGTTTTATTGGTGTTTCTAAAGTAAAACTGGAAAAATTAACAGCAACCGAAATTGACTATTACATCGAAAAATTTCAACCGTATGATAAGGCTGGTGCTTATGCTATTCAGGAATGGATTGGATTGTGCAAAATTTCTAAAATAAAAGGCACTTATAGTAATATTATGGGCCTGCCTGTTGATTTGGTTTATCGGCATTTGCAGGCGTTTTGAAATAGCTTAGGCTTCAGACTAGAGACGACTAGATACCGATGGGGTTGTGTAAAAAGCCTCAGTTGATAAAAATTAATCTTTGTAACTTATTTTAGAGTGTCAGCTAATAAACTGATATTTTTTAGAGGTCAGAAGTCAGA
>JBGCFJ010000651.1:0-12230 GCA_045106885.1 Saprospiraceae bacterium | reverse complement strand
AAAAAAATAAACAACCAATTAGCATCATTAATTTTCCTGCAGTTCTACCCGAAACTGCTAACTGCCAACTGCTAACTGCCAACTGACTTACTTGAAACCTGTGTAAATGGAGCAAATTCCTAAACTTAATTTCTTGCATTTATTTGAGTTAAATCCTACTTCTCTTAGTACCTTTAAAAAATCTTCCCCATCTGGAAAAGCTTGTACCGATTCATAAAGATATTGATACGCCTTCGGGTCTTTAGATGTTGCTTTTCCAATTAGCGGAAGGATATATTTGAAATATAAATTAAACAACTGTTTGAAGGGAAATATTGTGGGACGAGAGAATTCTAATACGACTATTTGTCCATTAGTTTTCAAAACTCGATGCATTTCAGCAAGTCCAGCTTTTAAGTTCTCGAAATTTCGTACACCAAAAGCTGCGGTAGCTACATCGAAGCTATTGTCTTCATAAACCAAATTTTCGCTATCTCCTTGGTCTAATCTAACTAAATTTTCTAATCCTTTTTTAGCAATTTTTTTTCGACCTACTTCCAACATTTCATTAGATAAATCCATGCCAATAATCTGCTCAGGCTTCAATTGTTTATTGATTTCTACCGTTAAATCAGCCGTACCTGTCGCAACGTCTAAAATATGGGTCGCATTTCGGTTTTTAATCGCCGCAATTGCCTTTCGTCTCCATAAAACATCTATGCGCAATGTTAAAAGCCGATTTAAAAAATCGTAATAAGGGGCAATGTTATCAAACATTTTGCCTACCTGTTCCTTTTTGCTACCTTCTGTTTGATATGGTTTAACTACTTGACTCATTTTATTTATCTTTTGGAATGATGATAAAAACTAACTAAAACCGCTTTTTCTTTTTTGCAACTGCAAAAATACCTTATTTTTTGTTTAGCGAAAATAATTCTATCATTAAACTTCAAAATTTTCTGAAAGTTTAGAAAGTTAATGTTTCTTTTCCAGGAAATTACCTTTAGGTGAGGAATTTGGTAATGAAGAATATATGGAAGTTGTTAGAAGGTAGGATATATGGCGGTTGTCTAAAACAACCGTCATATATTGGATGAGTTACGATTTTACTTTTTTCTTTTGCCATTCCTCATACCCTGGTTTTATCAAGACAAACGCAAAAAATGCTTTAATTACAAAGTCCGCAATTGCAGGAACATCAAATCCAAAATAATTGCCATTACAGGATGGGCGGGTAAAAATTTTGTAGAAAAAATCTGCTATATAAAATAATCCGAGTACTAGAAAAACTTTAGCTGTTCCGCTCATTTTGTGTTTTTTATTTATGACATATTCTAAGATGGAGAATCCGAGACGCTCCTATCCGAGATATTCATTTTGCAACACGGATAAGGGCATCACGGATAGGTTAACGGTGTTTCATCTATCTCTAAGATGGAAAATCCGAGACGCTCCTATCCAAGATATTCATTTTGCAACACGGATAAGGGCATCACGGATAAGTTAACATTGTTTCATCTATCACAACTTCCGCCGATTATCATCCCCCTGCGTATCAATCAATTTATTATAAGGGTCAATGCCCACTTCCTCTGGTGCTTCATCCACAATGATTTCGACGGAGCCAAAGATGTTCGTGATTTTATGTTTTTGCAAATACAATTCTTTGTCATCTTCCCCAAAAACTCCAATTTCAATATAGTCGGCTAGAGGCAAAGATTTGACGGTATCTTGCTTTTCATTTAATTCAAAATAACCTTCCATTCCTTCATCGGCGTAAACTCTCCTTCCTTTTTCATTGGTGCGGTATTTTCGAGCATGGTAGTCAATGGTGACTTTATATTGACCATTATCTAATTCTTCACTTTCTGTTTTCATCACCTTATTATTATATAAAGTAATGGTCTCAAACATATCCTTAATTAAGTATTTTAAGGAATCTGGGGTAGCCGCTGCTATCATACCTACAAATTCTAAAGAGGTGGTATAAGGTGCTTCCTGAAAAGCTACACTGTCAATATAACTGCTCAAAATCCCATTAAATTTGTCTTCGCCTAAATAGTCACTCATCGCATATAAAACCAAAGACCCTTTTTGATAATGAATGTATTGTTGATTTTCATTATACATTAGCGCCTTTTCCTTTTTCTGTTCCGTCGTCCGGCCCATTAAGTATTTATCTAGGGCATCTTTTAAGAAAATACGCATTTTATCAGCGCCATATTCTTTTTCCAATACTTTTAAAGAACTGTATTCTGATAGACTTTCAGACATTAAAGTAGCACCTTGCACTTTTGCGCCAATCACTTGATGCGCCCACCATTGATGCGCCAATTCGTGTGCGGTGACACTAAATGGATAATCGACTCCGCCTTCTTCGGATTCATCTACACTGGCGATAAAACCAGCAGATTCGGAGAAAGGAATGGTATTCGCAAAAGATTGTGCAAACCCGCCATAATAAGTTGGAAACTCAATGATTCTAACTTGTTTGTGCTGGTAAGGGCTGAAATTGGTCGTAAAATAATCAAAGCCTTTTTTCAATCCTTTTACAAATCTATCTAAATTATAAGTATGGTCTTCGTGGTAATAAATTTCAATATTTATATCCTTCCATTTATCTTTTTTTACAGCATATCTTCCTGAGACAAAATTGTAAAAATTAAGCATTTTGGAATCCATTTTATAATGGAAATACTTCCGACCGTTTTCTTCCCATTCCTTTTGTAAATACCCTGGGGCAATCGCAATTTGGTCTGGCGCGGTACTAATAGTGGTTTCAAAATCAATCCAATCTGCATCTCCCGAAATATAGGTATTGGCTAAAGCTGCGGTATCTGTTGGATGTGGCATTCTTTCTTTCGGTGCTAAATCGTATTTTTTTCGCACCTTATTATCCGTCAATTCATTGCTATCGGAATAACCGAAGGAAGGAAAAATGAGATTATTCATAAAGGTACCATTGGTCTGAACCCCGGAATTCACCCTAAAAGCAGTATTCGCTCTATTTTCCATTTTAAAAGTGAAATTCATGGTATCTCCAGGTAGTAAAGGTTGAGCCAATTCATAAATGGAAAAATTCATGTCCTTATCTTCAAGGGCCAATTCTACCGTTTTATCAAATTCAAACTCAAAAGGATGATTGACATAATTGACCAATAAAGTATCAATATTTTGCCCCGTTTTATTGACCAACTGATATTGTCCATTGGCTTTGAATGTTTGATTTTCTGGAACTAAATCTAAATTGACATTGACGGCGGTGATTCTAGGACAAGGCGTTTTTTCGTATTTTTTATAGGTTTTTTCCCAATCTACTAAATTTTGTTCTCGTTCTTTTGAGGCGGTAAATTTATTTTTGACGTTATTTTCATTATAAATAAAAAAGCCCATCGACAAGAAAGCAATTAAACTTAAAGCTAAGCCACCTCCCAATTGAAGATTCATTCTTTTTTTAGCTTTAGCCAATCGTTCTCCAATCGTAAAACTATAGCCTCTGCGCCAGATTAAACTAGTAATAAATAGGAAGACTACACCAAGGAAAAACCAGTAACTTCTATATGCCATGAAGCGATTATATCGAGTGCCGTAGCCATCTAAAGCAGAGTAACTTACTGTGGAACCACCTTGATTAAACTTAAACATGCTTTGCTCCAATCCAATTTTATCCAAAAATGGAATACCAATAAATAGGCCTAGTAAAATAATAAAACCAACATATTTGTTAGGCACTAAATGATGGATTAAAAAGGCTAAAGCCGCCCAAGGAATGAAATACCAAAGTCGGATGGCGACTAAATCGAAGAGGTATAAACCGATATTTATATCATAGAACCCTTTGTACAATTGATAGGCAATTCCACTGACCATTATTAGCAATAATAAAATGGCTTGCATGGCTATAATTGCTAAGAACTTAGCGGATAAATGCACAAAATTTTGACTTTGGGTAGCGTCTACTAGTTGGTCAATTTTAACTTCTTTTTCTCGATGTAGCAAAAAGCCTGAAAACAGGAAGGTTAGAATTAAAATAAATAAGTAGGTGACACTTCCATAATTCAGTATTTGTTCCGTCAGTGGAAGTGTTTCTGTATTCAATATTTGTCCAGCAAAAGCCAAGAGGGTCAATAAAAAAGCAATACCTAATAGCGCAAAAATAATAAAGGCGGTATTTCGGACAATATAATTTAAATGCATCCAAGCAAAACTGAAAATATTTCGCAAATTGAAGCCGATATTATTGGCAAAATTGACTACTGGCAAGCTAACACTTAACAAAGGACGACCATGCTTTTGGGTGTCCATTGCTGTAGCTTCATTGTCTTTGCTTTTGAAAAAAGTAAAAGCAGACTGAGACAATTTGAAATACCGATAGAACATTCCTAAAATGACCCCACCAATAGCTAACCAAAGCGCTCGATTTAATAAGACATATCCGCCTGATGGAATTGGATTAACATTTTGTTCCTCTATCGTCCAATATTCTGCATAAAATAGGTGCGCTCTAAACCCAAAAGGGTCTAATAATGCCCCCCAGAATTTATTATCCATCTCGTCAAAAACCTGGGCAGTTAAAGTGTCTTGAAATAAAAGGATGATAACAATGATATAGCCTAAGGTTACATTTCTAGTAGCACTGACTACGATAAAAATGATGGCTCCGAAAATTAAAATATTTGGAAAAACATATAAACTGTAGGTCTTTAAATAGGGCATAAAACTATTAGGACCAAGTAATTCTTGATTAATTCCTGGCGTCATTACGCCGATAAATACCCCAATGCCCACAAAAGAGAAGACGATTAGTGCAATGACTAATGCCCCTAAAAACTTACCGAAAAAGTAGTCAAATTTGGTAAAAGGGTAGGAGTATAAAACATGATGGGTTTCACTCGTAAAATCTTTACTGATGGAAGTCCCAAAAATAGCAGGTAGAAAAAAGTATAAAAAAGAGGAAAAACCAGCGATTAGACCTAAAATACTACTCGGTGCATTAATCCAAGTAGCGGAACTAACTGTAGCCGTATTACCATCAAAAAGGCCGCCCGAGGCAACCATCGTTAGATAACCTGCTGCAAAAGCAATTGCCATGTATATGTAAAATTGCCAGCGGTTAAACCAGTAATCAAGCTCAAATTTGAATATATGTTTTATCATGTTTTGGTTGGATGTTTTGACGGTGGACGGTATACGGTTTACGGTACACGGGAAATAGTGCTTAGTTAAGACTTCCAAGTGTTTTTAAAATCTTGGAGTATCTAAAATAAGTGTCTAAACAGTTAATTTATTCAATAAAGAGAAATAAACATCCTCTAATTCCACTTCAGTTTGCTGGAAAGCCTCATTCGGTTGTGTGGCACTTAGAACCCTGATGCCCAACTGATTATTTTGTTTGAAATTAGAAGAAATGACTTGATGTGCTCCTTCGTGACTTTCTAATTCTTCTGGGTTGATGGTCTTTTCCCAAATCTTACCTTCCAACTTACCAACTGCTTCTTGGGGCGATTCATTCAATAAAATTCG
The DNA here is from genome assembly GCA_045106885.1 of Saprospiraceae bacterium. Taxonomy (GTDB): domain Bacteria; phylum Bacteroidota; class Bacteroidia; order Chitinophagales; family Saprospiraceae; genus JAFMDF01. The sequence goes on along the minus strand of JBGCFJ010000651.1, from coordinate 6,728 downwards.
ACCATTATTCATAATCGCCATATCGGTACAAAGGTCTTTTACATCATCCACAATATGCGTAGAAAATAAGACAATATGGTCTTTTCCTAAAGCCCTTAAAACATTCAAAAAGCGATGCCTTTCCGCAGGGTCTAAGCCAGCAGTTGGTTCATCAACTATGATTAATTTAGGTTTATTTAATAATAGTTGAGCAATCCCAAATCGTTGCCGCATACCACCAGAATAACGAGCTACTTCTCGATTTTTCACCTTCGTCAAATTCGTTATATCTAGGACGTAATCAACCATAGTTTCGCGGTCTTTTTTAGAAGCGATTCCTTTTAAGGCAGCAAAATAATGCAGTAATTTGTTAGCAGTCATTTTAGGATAAACGCCAAAAGATTGAGGTAAATAACCCAATATCTTTCTAAGTTCCATGGGAGATTCTAAAATATTAATATCGCCAATTTGGGCACTTCCTGTATCGGGTTCTTGTAAAGTGGAAATAGTCCGCATAAGCGTAGATTTGCCCGCACCATTGGGGCCTAATAACCCAAACATTCCTTTGTCGATAGTCAGATTTACACCATCTAATGCTTTTGTTCCATTAGGATAAGTCTTAGATAAGTTTTTGATAATTAGCTGCATGTTTTATTGTTGGTTTTGCTAATAATTAAAATATGCACGCAGTATAGGAAAGAAATCCGATTTTTTATAATTCGATTACTCCTTTTTAGACAAAAACTGCTTTGTGGTCTATTAGTGGCGAGAAATGTTGTTAAGTACTGTTCATTTCAACTAATTGAAATCAGGGAGATACTTTCATCAAAAATTTGGTTCTTTAATAAATCCTTTTGATTAGTGGGAGTAAACATTGGAAGAAGAGTTTAACTGTTCGTGTGTAATTTTGGATGAATTTTGGAGCTGACCAAGGCAAAAAACGCAGACATAGCCGTACAGGCTGACCGCTAATGGTGTTTGTATCGTACGTAACCGCCAAATTTATTTGGCTGGTTCTATGTAATATACTGACAATTAATCCGTGTACAACCTACCAAATAAATTTGGTGGTTACGAAACACATTCACGGTCAGCCTGCGTAGCTATGGCGAGTATTTTTAACGATGGGCAGATTCAAAAGTCGCCAAAATTACCCGTCAATTTTATCTTGACTAACCCACTAGTTCTAGGACAAAATCTCTAGCTCCAAATACACTACTTATTATTTGCTCGTTACCAGCTATTTGATTTTATTACAATTAAATTATATTTACAATTCATTTGAACAAAGGAGGTAAAACTTCGTAGAAAAGTTTTGTAATTCCTATTTAATTTAATAATTAATAATCACCAGAATGCTTGTGTTAGACTTAGAACCTACTGTTAAATTTAATGTCAATAAATGGTTAAATGGAGACTATGATGCCGAAACAAAGGCCGAGATTCGGCAAATGATGGAATCAGGAGCAGTAACGGAATTAACGGATGCTTTTTATAAAGATTTAGAATTTGGAACTGGTGGATTAAGAGGAATTATGGGAGCTGGTTCTAATCGAGTGAATAAATACACACTTGGAATGGCAACCCAAGGATTAAGTAATTATTTATTAAAGCAGTATCCTAACCAACAAATTAAGGTAGTCATTGCACATGATTGTAGAAATAATTCTAAAGAGTTTGCTAGAATGACTGCGGAAGTATTCTCTGCAAACGGTATTTATGTTTACTTTTTTGAAGGTCTAAGACCAACACCAGAATTGTCTTATGCTATTCGAGAATTAGGTTGTCAAAGTGGCGTGATGTTAACAGCGTCTCATAATCCAAAGGAATATAATGGATATAAAGCTTATGGCGAAGATGGTGGGCAATTGGTTTCCCCAGCAGATACATCAGTATTAGAAGAAGTAAGAAAAATTGATAGCATTAGTAAAATAAATTTTGCAGGCAAAAATGAAAATATCGAATCCATCGGAAAAGAAATGGATGATAAATTTTTAGCAGAATTAGTCGCTTTATCTATTTCTAAAGAGGCCATTGCGAGACAATCAGATTTAAAAATCGTTTTTTCTCCGATTCATGGAACAGGCGGAGTATTAGTTCCACCAGTTCTAAAGCAATTTGGTTTTAATAATGTGACTTTGGTAGAAGAGCAAATGGTCGTAGATGGCAATTTTCCAACGGTTATTTACCCGAATCCAGAGGAAGAGGAGGCTTTGAAAATGGCGATTGATAAAGCCAAAGAAATTGGTGCTGATTTAGTGATGGCAACGGACCCAGATGCGGATAGAGTAGGGATGGCTATTCAAAATGATAAAGGAGACATTGTTCTATTGAATGGCAATCAAGCAGCTTGTTTGTTAATTAGATATGTTTTAACTGCCTGGGAAAAGGCTGGAAAATTGGATGGCAATCAATATGTGGTCAAAACAATTGTCACTTCTTATTTAATTGATAAAATTGCTGCGGCTAAAAAAGTCGATTGTTATAACACCCTAACTGGTTTTAAATATATCGGGGAAGTAATGACCAGATTAGAGGGGAAAAAAACCTTTATTGCTGGTGGAGAAGAAAGTTATGGTTATTTAGTCGGAGAACATGCTAGAGATAAAGATGCCGTTGTTTCTTGTGCGATGTTAGCGGAAATGGTAGCTTATTATAAAGACCAAGGAAGTAGCTTATATGATGCGATGATTGACATGTATTTAGAATATGGTTTTTATAAAGAAAAATTGATTGCCATCAAAAAAGCAGGAAAGGCAGGAGCAGAAGAAATTAAAGCAATGATGGAGCGATATAGAAATCATCCACCAGCAGTTTTAGGCGGTTCTAAAGTAACCATGATAAAAGATTACAAAAGTAGTATTTCTAAAAATATGCTAAGTGGAGCAGCCGAACAAATTGATTTACCGTCTTCCAATGTCTTACAATTTTATACGGAAGATGGAAGTATCGTTTCTGCTAGACCATCTGGTACAGAACCAAAAATTAAGTTTTATTGCAGTGTCAATGAACCATTGGCAAATAGAGCCAACTTCGAGGCGGTACAAGAAAAATTGGATGGGAAATTAGCGAAGATTTTAGATGATTTAGGAGCTTAGAAATGATGAATTCGTATTAGAATCGTATGTATAAATACTTTAAAATAAGGCATTAGGGAAAACGCAAGAAATAACCTACGTAAATTCGTGGGGTTGGATAATTCGTGGGGAATATTAGTCGCTAAATCCCCCTCGAATTATCCAGCCCCACGAATTATTTTTTTAAAACATATAGCATGCTTGCGTAGGTTATTTTTTGCCAAATCCCTTAATAGAAAACTAAATCCGTTGGGAATTGTACTTTTGCCAACGGATTTTGTTTTTTATGGCATTCCAAATATTTTAATAATGAGCAAACCTAGACTATTACTTAGCTGTATCCTTACTTTTTCAATCTTATCCCTAACTGCCCAAAATATGCGAGCTTATCAGCTATACACACCAAAAGGTAAAAAAGTATCCTATAAAAAGATGCTGAAAAAATTGCAGCCAGCCGATATTATTCTCTTCGGCGAAATTCATAATAATCCCATCTCTCATTGGCTACAATTAGAAGTGGCGCAAAACCTAACCAAATCAAATGACTTAATTATCGGGGCAGAAATGTTTGAGCGAGATAACCAAGCGGCATTAACCCAATATATGACTAATGAAATAGATAGAAAAGCGTTGGATAGCCTAGTTCGATTATGGAATAATTATACAACAGATTATGAACCCTTGGTTGAGTTTGCCAAAGCAAATTATATCCCTGTTATCGCCACTAATATTCCTCGAAAATATGCTCGAATTGTTTTTAAAGAGGGCTTAGAAGCCTTAGAAAAATTACCTACAGAAGAGCAAAAATGGATAGCGCCATTACCGATTCTATTTGATATTGAATTACCTGGTTATAAAAATATGTTAACGATGATGGGCGGAGATGCCGCACACTCCAGTTTGAATTTCCCTAAAGCACAAGCTATTAAAGATGCGACCATGGCTTTTTCTATTTTAGAATATTATAAAACAGGCAAAACCTTTTTACACCTTAATGGTAGTTATCACTCGGATAATTATGAAGGGATTTTATGGTATTTGCAACAGTCCAAACCTAATTTAAGGTATAAAACGATTACGACGGTTTCCCAAAAAGACATTGATGCTTTGAGTAAAGAACACCTAGGAAAAGCAGATTTTATTATTTGTGTGCCAGAGAATATGACTAATACTTATTAGGAAAAATTATTGATTAGCTGAATAGAATTGTTGTAACTTCCAAGGCAAACCAATCAATACAAATTGCATAACCAACCTTATCAAAGCATTTTGTTGACTGCCTGTAAAAGGATTTTCTGCAAACACATCCCAAATATGCAAGGGTAAAAAGAATAGCATTAACCACATAAAAGAAAGAGCACCAATACGTTGATATTTATTAGTTAGCATCAATAGCCCAATTAGAATTTCAATAATTCCTGAAATATAGACAATTGGATAACCAAATTTCATTAGAAAAGGAGGAATAACCTTTAAGAAAAAATCAGGATTGGTAAAATGTTGTACCCCTGCATAAGTGATAAAAAGCGCTAATATTATTTTTACTACAAACCAGCCTTTATTTGCCATAATTTATGATTGTTGAGCGTTTTTTAATTCAACCAAAATTTACATACTTGCTAAGATAGTTGAAAATTGAATCTTTGTTAGACTACTTAAATAAAAAAATAGATGGATTGTTTAAAAAAGGAATAAATGAAAGAATTGCCCTATCTTGTGCATCTAACACATCACTTATATGCAAGATTCGGTTTTAACCCTAGTAATCCTACCTATTTCATTATTTATCATCATGTTTGGGATGGGGCTGTCATTGGTGATAGATGATTTTAAGCGAATAGCATTTTATCCTAAGGCAACCTTAATTGGTTTAACTAATCAACTGATTTTTTTACCCATTATTGCTTTTTGTTTGATTACTTTTTTAAGCTTGTCGCCAATGGTAGCGGTTGGCTTTATGTTATTGGCAGCTTGCCCTGGAGGAACTACTTCTAATTTAATTACGCATGTAAGTCGAGGAGATACGGCTTTGTCCATTACGCTAACTGCCATTAGTAGCTTCGTTTCTGTGTTGACCATTCCTTTAATTATGTCTTTTTCCTTAACTCATTTTGTAGGAGCGGGACAGACCATAGCATTACCTGTTTTAAAAACGATTATTCAAATTTTAGTGATTACGATTATTCCTGTTTCTATTGGCATGTTAATTCGGCATTTTTTTCCTGATTTTTCTGAAAGAATGGATAAACCCACTCGGATTTTTAGTTCGGTTATTTTTTTATTCATCTTAATAAGCATCATTGCTACCAATACAGATATTATTGACCAATATCTATTTGAATTTGGGACGGTGAGTTTACTACTTATTAGCACGACCATGGGATTAGGTTTTCTAACAGCTAAATTATTTAAACTAAATCTTCCCCAAAGTATTTCCATTTCTATTGAGTCAGGCATCCAGAATAGCACCTTAGCCATCGTGATTGCCAATAGTATTTTGCAGCGGAATGAGTTGTCTTTGCCTGCTGCTATTTATGGACTGTTGATGTTTTTGCCTGGTGGTTTGATGATGTGGTATTTTGGTCGGAGAAAGGAGGAGTTAGTTTAAAGATTCAAAATAATCGCTACTCGTCTATTTTTTGCGCTTCCTGCCGAGGTGTTATTATCTCCAGTAGGAAAGGTAGCTGCTTTTCCTTGAGTAGTAATTTTTATAGCTGCATTTGTGATGAAACGGAAGTAACAAGAAATCTGAAGAATGCTCATAATACATTTAAAAAACGATGTCTTGATATATATCTTCTAATTTTATTTTTATATCCAGAGTTGAAATTGATAATAGATTAGCTATACCAGAAATTCTAGTAATTTTCCAGAGGTCGCCCTTTTTTTTGTAAATTTCTATTTGGGCTTTATTTTGTTCGATTAAAATATATTCTTGTAATGTTTCTATTTGTCGATAGAAAAAGAACTTATCTCCTCTATCATAATTTGCGGTAGATTTGGATAGGACTTCAATAATGACTACTGGATTTGTAACTGCATGTGATGCTGTTTCTGCCTGTTCAATTTCACCACATATAATCATTGCATCAGGGTATAAAAAATTGTTTTTTTCTTTTATGTGGAGTTTTATTTCACTATTTAAAACCTTGCAATTACTTTTCTTATGCTTAAGTGCTGTTCTGATTTCTCCAAAAATATTACCACATATTAAACCATGATTTAACATACCTCCAGCCATGGCATAAATCGACCCATTATGATACTCATATTTGGTGTCAGTTTGGCTTTCTATTTCAAGGTATTCCTTAATAGAAAGATTGTTTGAACTATTTGCAATCATGACTTCTTAATTTACATTTTTTATACTGTTACTTGAACATTATTTTAAAGATACTAATTTTCAATTTAAAATATATCTCTACTCCCAAACAAAATTTCAGAAATAAAAAACCATTCGTAAATCGGAAAAAATAAACCTACCTAATTTTGTAATTAAAATATTGGCAATCAATACTTTTAAATTTTAGATTTAGGGATGAGGCAATAAATAACCTACCAGAAATGACGAGATTATTTTTTCTTTTAGCAAAGCAAAATTTTTTAGCATAGCCGTTGCTACGTTGAAAAATTTTAATGCAGCTAAAAGGAAAAAGAATCCGTCAGGCTGGT